>CAVBPP010000070.1:0-20951 GCA_963597295.1 Paratractidigestivibacter sp.
GGCCTGTACGTGTGCGGCAACGACCAGGGCGGTTTCTATCCGCACAACTATCCCAGCAACTTCACCGGCATCAACGCCGGCCGCACCGCCACCTTCGCGCGCATCGCCGCGAAGCACGCGCTGGGCGTGAAATAGGCGCGCTGCTAGGGAAACCGGGGCAGGAACCGGAACGGAGAGTCGGGACAGGGGCGGGCCCCCGTCCCGAGTACCCCTGTCCAATTTAGGGAAGCAGAGTGAAACAAGAGGGCCGCCGGCGCTACGTCGGCGGCCTGTCTAGTGTGTGGCGGCTTCGCGCTTTCCAGCACGGGCTGAGCTAACGCTTCAGCCCCACGAAATCGGTTCCTAAGTTGTTAACCGGCTTGATTCCAATTTCGTGGGCGCGAGCGAAAGCTCGCGCAGTAATTGGCGCCTGCGAAGCGGGCGTCACTTATTCCAACTAAGCCGGGGTATCGCAGCCCCTTTTTCGGCGCAATCGCTTATTATGGTTGCCGCTGAATAAATTGAGAGGGTGGCAATGGCGGAGCAATTGAAGGCGCATTGTGGGGCTTTGGGCTGGGCGTTTCTGCTGGCCTGGGTGTTCTGCGTGTTCTACACGGGGTCGCTTGACGGGCTGTCTCATTTCATCGAGGCGCAGACGAGCTCCCTTGCCGAGCGCATGCTGTATTCCATGCTGCCCGTCGGAAGCGCCGTCGTGACGCTGATCGTCGCCGTCGCCGCCGAACGTCGCGTCGGGCCGCCGACGAAAAGCCACGCGCTTATGATCGCGTCGCCCATCGTGACCGCACTGGCGACCCCCGTTTTCCTCACGCCCATAGACGTTCCTGGGCTTTCGCAGGCGTTGTTCCTGGTCACAGCCATTGCGACTGGTGTTGGCAGCGGCATTATGTGGCTTGCTTGGGGCGAGCTGTATGTGCGCCTGCCGCAAGATGCGGTGGAAACCTGCGCCCCCATCTCGGCTGTTATCGCAACCGCGCTTTCGTTTGCCGTGGTTGTGGTCCCGGGGCATGGTGCGACTGCTATCGTTTCGCTGTTTCCCCTTATCAGCGGCATTATTTTTTGGAAGTCATGGCCGCATGCCAAAGCACGGGCTGTAACCGATCATGCGCCCGCGCCTGCCAAGCCCGCCTCGCTGCGCACGGCTGCCATGTCGATGGGCCGCACCGGGTTCGGCATCTTCGCCGCCTGCTTTTTTGTGAGCATCGAAGGGTCGTTTTGGGCATCTTCCCACTCCAACGCACTGGAAACGTGCATTGTTTTCGTGGCCGCCGCCGTCTTCATGATCGCGGTGAGCATCTCGGCGACGGCCGGCCCACGGCGCGTGTCGCTGTCGTTCGCGTATCGGTGGATGTGTCCGCTGATGGTCGCCGGGTTCGCCGCCATCATCGTGTTCGGCGCGGGGGCGGGCACATTTTTGGCTGCTACCGTGGGAATTGCGTCCCGCTTCGCGTTTTGCCTGATCACGCAGATGTATTTCGCGGCGTATGCCGCGCGTGGGCATGCGACGGCGGTCCAGTCGTACGGCATGGGCTGGCTGTTCGTGCACGTGGGAGACTTGCTGGGCGTGGCCGTCTCGGTACCGCTGCGGGCCGCTTTGGATTGCGGTGCGGCAACGCTCGCCAACATCAGTGCTGTGGCCATTGTGCTGCTGGTATTCGCCATTATGGTGGTGCTGAACGGCGAAAATCGCTTCCTGAACTGGAAAGATGCTTCATTGGAAAACGTTGGCGCGGCTTGCGATGCGCAATCGTTGGCGGCTGGCGCGGTTGCGGCGCCTGCGCAGGGCCTGCAAGCTGGTTCTGCTCTATCAGGCAGGTTGGCTTCGGTGGCCGCCACCTCGCACGCATCGCCGAGTTCGTCGGCTTCGCAAGCTTCCGCTGATTCGCATGTCGCTGGCGCGGCCGCTGAATCCACTGCCGCCGATGCGTCCGCCGAGTCTACCTTTGCGGCCGTTTCGCCAACCGCCGCCGAATCCGAGCAAGTCCCCGCACCTATCGATCCGCTGGCGCACCGCATCGCCGCCCTTGCCGCCGAATACAAGCTCACTCGACGCGAAACCGAGGTATTCGGCCTGCTGGCGCACGGCAGGTCGATCCCTTATGTCCGAGACGCCCTGTTCATCAGCAAAGACACCGCCGCCACCCACGCCAAGCACATCTACGCGAAGCTGGGCGTTCACAGCAGGCAAGAGCTCATCGACCTGGTGACGGAAGCAGACTGATTCAATACCGCGACACCAACTTTCCCCGCACTCGCAAACTCCGACTTGCGCGTTCATCGTTAGCGGTACAATGAACTCGTTCCCCCGAAAACCGGGGTCGTACCGGAGCCTTCCGCCGTGGGGGCTCGAAATCGAAAGGAGTCGCCATGTCCGACGCGAACCAACGTGATGAAGGGCACCGTGCGCATCCGCTTCTACGAAGACGAAAGCCGCGTGGTTAATCTGAAGGTGGAATAAGCAGGCAAGAATGGAAGGGGACGGGAGACCGCCCCCTTTTGCTTTCTGAGGCAGGGGCCGATCCTGTCCTATTCGGCATAAAGGCAAACGTAAGGGGCGTCCCGTGCGGGGCGCCCCTTACGCGTTTCACGATGCCCGAGTGAGCCTTATCTTCCGTTCAAAGTTATAGCTACGTATATTATTGGTAGCTATAAGAACCGAAGTGGAGGCAGGGGGCCGTTCGACCCCACTTCTCACCTGCTATTTCAGCCAGCCATCTAGCGTTGCCCAGACGCTTGCCTGGTCGCTTTCGCTGAGGTTCTCGATGGTGGTCGTGTGGTTGTAGGTGGACTCGAAGCATTTGATCTGGCTGTTGCTGAACGTCAGCTCGGGTCGCACGAAATACCAGGGGTCGCTCTGGCCGCTGACCATGATCAGGTGCGCGGTGCTGGTGGAATTGAACCATTCGATCATTGCGTCGCGCGTGGCGGAGCTGTAGGTGAGGGACGCGATCTGCTCGTTGGTCAAGGCCGCCACGGTGCTGGGCGTATTTTCCTCGATGGCCAGGTAGTAGGCGCTCTTTTCGGCTTCGGGCGCGGATTCCTTCGCTGCGGCGACCAGTTCGCGCAGGTGATCGAAGTTTTCGGTGTAGTCGCCCATTTCGGATGAGGCCTGAATCGCGTACGGGACGAAGCCGTTGTTGTAGGCAAGCGGGTTGAGCGAGTTGACGCTGAGCACGCAGTTGTAAAGGTCGTCGGCGCTGTCGCTATTCACGGCTTGGGTCATGGTGTCCACCATTTTGTCCTGGTAGTACTGCCAGAACCCCAGCATAGAGAACTCGTTCACGGTCACATCCCAAACGCGCTCGGCCTGTGTTTGCGCGTCGGTCCCGAAATAATCCTCGCGGAATTTGCTGCCCGCTTCGACGGCCTGCTGGTAGTACTTGGTCTGCAGCTCTTCGCGGTGCTTGATGCAGGCCACTTGGAAGCGGTCCACCAGGTCATGCCAGGCCGAGGCCTTCTCTTCGCCATAGGCGGCGTAGCCGATGTTGCCGCACACGGCGTCCATGAGGCGGCTGTCGTTGCGGCCGTCGCAGAACGGCGCGCAGAAGGCGACGAACGCATCCGCGTCGTTGTAGCCGTGCTGTTCCTGGTAATAGCACTGGTAATCGGTGGTCAGGCCGCCTTTGCTCGTGCCCGTCCAAAGGCGCTTGCCCGAAAGCACGTTCGAGAGCTTCTGCACGATCTCGTGGAAGTCGGTCGCCGCCTGGTCCATGGTCAGGTAGTTCCAAAGCCCGGTGCCGCTTTCGTCAAGGCCTTCGGGTTTCGAGTTGCCGAAAAAGCGGTATTCGATCTGAACGATGTTCGGAATGCCGTAGCGCCCGGTGAAGTCTTCGTTGAGGAACTTGCTGTATGCGGTGCCGGGGTAATCGAACAGCATGTAGCCATCGGTGTTGACGACGCTCACCGCATCGGAGCCGGCATAGAACAGGCGCACGCGCTGCTCGAAGGTGCCGGCGGAGGCGTTGTTGTGGTCGATGGGCTGCGTGAAGGTGATTTCGTAAATGCTGTCATAGGCTTGGTTCAGCCCCATCGTCTCGATGGTTTCGTTGGTGTACGGCGTGACGCTGGTGACGCCCTCGATGGCCGAAAGCTGCTGGGCGATCTGCGACGTCGCTGAAGCGCTCGAGCTGCTGGCGGTCGTGGTAGACGTTTGCTGTGCGGTCGACCCCGCGGTGTTGGAGCATCCTGTGCAGGTGGCGCCCACGCAGCCAATGGCCAGCGCGAACGTCATGAGCAGGGGAAGAACCCTCTTCAAGCGCGAAAATTCGCAATCGGTACGAGTCATGGCGACCCTTTCTTTCCATGTAAGTCCCTAACGGGGCTTATTCTACAGTAGGTTGCCTGGAATTCCTGCAGGTTCCGACCCTTAAAACACCCCTTCGGGCAGCACTCCTGCCAGGTACAGCGCGAAACGCAGCGCCGATAGGCCTACGAAAATCAGCACGCCCTTGCGGTTCTGCAGCACGAGGGCGATGTATTCGCGGAAGAAGGCGGCGGGGTAGTAGAACGGCGCCGTGCGGCCGCCGGCGCAGCGGACGTTCAGGCCCGCTCGGCGTGCGAACATGGCCGCGCGCAGGCAGTGGTAGGTGTTGGTGGCCACGGTGCAGCGATCGCAGCCGCCGCGTGCGTCGATGATTTTCCGGCTGAACTGCAGGTTTTCCTGCGTGGTGGTGGACTTCGCCTCCAGCAGGACGGCGTCGCGCGGCACGCCCTGCGAGTACAGGTAGTTCGCCATGGCCTGCGCTTCGGGCACCACCTCGTCGTCGCCCTGGCCGCCCGAGCAGATGATGGTGGCCTGACGTCCGCCGCGTTCCCATTGCGCGATGCCCGCGTCAAGGCGCCCGCGCAGCAGCGGGGTGACGCCGCCTTCGGCCGTGATGCCGCAGCCCAGCACGATGATGTACTCGCGCTCGGGCGAACGCGGCGCGCTGTGGCAAATGACGTTGGAGAAAAACACGCCGAACAGGGCAAACGGGATATAGCACACCAGCATGCTCAAAAACGTGACGGCCTGCACGTAGAATTCGGATCCGGAAAGCCCCTCTGCCTCGGGCCCGAAGGTGACCCACCAGCCGATGAACAGCAGCAACACGCCCCAGCCGAAGGGCAGCAGGTGCGTTGCGGCCGGCCCCTCGCGGCGCGTCACCTGCACGCCGTTCGCCAGCAGTGCCACGCCCAACAGCACATAGGTGAGCCCGCGCCCGTACAGCACAATGTAGTACAGCGGGGAGAACGGCTCGGTGCTCTCAAGCCAGCCGAGCTCGACGGCGCCCCCTATGAAATCGAATAGGGAACCCAGCGCCAGCAGAAACGCCAGCTCAATGCCGAATCCATTGGAAATGCCGTTCGGGTTGCGCCGAATGCGCATCAAAGTGATAACCAGCAGCAAGCAGGCCAAGCCAAGGCATATGATCCCACGAATAAGCAAGCGCGCCCCTTCCAAAACCGGTTGCCGCCATGGTACCGCATTGGGCGGGTGGATGAGGTTCGCAGCTTGCCGTTTGCGGGCTGGTTGCCCAAACCTTGCCGTGCGCTTGCGCCTCTCTTGCGCTCTTTCGTCGTTCCAACTAGAAGATAATGAGTTTAGTGCCGCTGAGTTTCGCGTTGATTGCGTTTAGCTGCCTATTTCTCCCTGCGGCACATGTTTCCTCAAGGTGCTACCTCACTGTTTCTCCGCATTGGATTTGCGAAGAGCCATTACGCGGCATGAATCACTGCAGTATACGCGGGTTGACCTTTGTTGCTCGTAAAACTTGCCGCAGTGTTTGCATACAGCAATCGCTCCCGGGCCGTCATCTCTGATTAGCCCTTTTGCGAAATATGCCCAAGCGGCACTTAAAACGGTTCCGTGCTTTTTGCAAACCTTTAAGTCGTTGCTCATTACCTCGCGTTCGTCCGACATAAGAACCGTAAAGGCTGCTTGTACGTAGTCGCTTATAACTTTTTTTGCAGTTAATTCATCGCATAAATGTATGCGGGAGACGGCGCTGTATATTCCGAATCCATTGACGATATTGCCGGTGTTGGTCCTAAGTTGTTCGTAGTACTCATGGATGAACTTCGGCTCTGCATTCGTGAGGGTGCGCATTTTAGCCTTCGTATCGCCTGCTCGTTGGCCGTGCGCTGTTGCGAGGTCTGTTTTCCCAAGTAGATAAGCTAATAATAAGGATGTCCTGCGAAGATCTTCAGCTGCTTTAACAAGGTCTTCGATAGGAGTAAAGGGAATGGCTGTGTACTCGAATTCTTCGTCGGTGATGCCCTCGACTTTTGGCCTGGCTTTCAAGAACGACCAAGCTTTGATAGCTTCCTTTGTCTTGTTGAGCGTGGTGCGCGTTGGGCTTTCGATGTCGAAAAAGGCGCAAATCTCTTTTGCGCTAGATGCATCCAACGCTTCGATGCTGTCTCTCGTTGTAACTAAATCAGTGAATAGAAATGTGCAGTCAAGCTCGTCAAGCAGAGCATCGACGGCCGTCAGCAGATCTGGAAGGTTTTGCGCATTGATAAATTTTAGATAAGCGTTCTCGTTGGTAATGCACTCGTTCTTCAACGGCTCGCGTTCGGTGCGGTACGCCGTGATAACCGCCGGCATGCCTGCGACATGTCCGATGGCAATGTTCGTCCCTGTTTCTTTCAAAGGCTACCTTTCAAAAGTTAACGGTAAATCTCATTGACTAAGCAACTTCAGCAAGTATACCATGCCTTGCGTTGGCTGAGTCAACAATTTACGTGCACGGTATAGCTAACAGTAAATTTTGAAAGGAAATTCCTATGTCCTATAAGGCCTCAATGAAACCGCGACATGATCGCGACACCTTGAATTTGTTTTTGCTGGAGGACGCTGAATATTCAAAGGATAGTGAGCTTCCGCTTGTTCATGCGGTGAAGCTCGATAAGCCGCCTGCCGCGCTGATCCCATTCTCTATCGCTATGAGCGGTTCGTGTAACGATTTCGACTGCTTCGTTCACTTTTTCGAGGACGACTCTCATTTCTTACGCGTGTGGAACAACCCTAAACGCTACTTGCCGAAGCTGCGTAGGTTTGCCGGTGTGGTGATGCCGGACTTCAGCGTGTGCATCGATTTTCCTCGAAGCTTGAAGATGCGTACTTGTTACCAAAATCAAGCCCTCGCGGCGTGGTTTCAGCGCGAAGGGTTGATTACGTTGCCGAATGCGCGCCATCAACCAGGATGTGATTTTCTGTTGGAGGCGTTACCGAAGCGAAGCGTAATCGCCATCTGCGGCCGCGCGTTGACGAAAGACGTCATCGAGCGTCGTCGCTTCGTGCGTGACGTGAAGACGACGGTTGACGTATTGCAGCCGACAGCTGTTGTCTACTACGGGAGTGATTGCTATGGAGTAATGGATTATCCTCGTTCGCTTGAAGTTCCCGTTTGGATATATCCAGGTTGTAACCGCGGAAGCTTGGATGGCGGACGCCGTGAACTGCAGGATGGTGAGCATGGGGACAGGTAGCAGCAGAGTAAACGTAGGGAATACCATTGGGAGCCATGATGATGGGGGCGAGGATATTGATCTTATGGGGAATTCTCGCAATAGCATTCCCTCTAATGAGTCTCAGCTTCGACATATGTTTGGTGAACGTGAAGGGCATTTACTCGATACATTTGAAAACCGGACTCTGATACATGGATTGGTGAATGATCCTAGTTGTAAACTGGGAATCGATTCGTGGGGAAATGAATGGTACGCGCGCACGAATGACAACGGTGAACAGATCTGGGCAACCGCTCGTAATGGGGTGGTTCAGAACTGCGGGATAAACGAGACGCCACGAAGTTTCAACCCGATTACAGGTTTGAGTGCTGCTGAAAAGCCTAAGAATAATGGGTTTAGGAAGAAGAGAGGTTGATCATGGTCGTTGATTCGTACAGCGTGTTTGTCAACATGTTCGCTGCGCTTGATGCCGCTTGGGAAGATGGGGTAACGGATGAATCGTTGAGGGCATATCTTTCGGAGTCAAGCCCGTATACGTTCGAGGGCGAAGGCTCGGCTGATCCTGCTGTTTGGGCTGAATTCCGCCAGCAGTTCCTCGCGCGGTTTCAGGGGAATGCTGTTGAACTCGAAGACTCGCATGCTTTTGTTGTCGGCTATCTAAAGCGTATCGGTGATGAATATGCGAAAGCTTATCAGGGGGAGGTGCCTCTTGCAGAGACGTTTCTTGAATATGCTCCGCTAGAAACATGGCTGGAGGTTTTCGAGTCAACTAAGCGCTAACAGCGCGAAATATTTGCCTCTTACAGCGTCCGATTACGCAATGCGCTGTCGCAATCGGGCGCGAAAGCAATCGGCTGCCCCTACAGCTCGCGCACCATTTCCAGGCAGTTCGCTATCCATCTTGTGGCCGCCTCGTGGCGGTAGCCCGTTATGCTTGCTTCGGACAGTATGGAGCGGATCTTCGACTCGGGAATGTCAAGTTTAACCAAGTCGCACAGGCGAACCCCAGCTTGAGCGGCGTCTTGCAGGTGATCCCAGTACGTGCCTTCGTAGCCGAATGCGGTGGCGTATTTGGCGGGGTCGGCCGCGGCGGCAAGCGCGAATGCCTCGGTGTCCTCATAAAACAGGCTGCGCCCGTTGTCGTAGAGCGGGTAGAATTCCTCGCCCGAATCGGTCACTTTGATGGCGATATTGGAAAGGTGCCGGTCGTCTTGGCGCGTGACGAAGTCGAGCACGAGCATGCGGTAGATGTCGTCAGCATATTCCGGGCGAACCGTCAGCAGGTTGCGGACTTCGTTGGAAGAACGTTTTCCGTTGAATAACCTGCGGAAATGGACGATGTATTCACTAGTGAAGTCGTAGCAGAACTGCGAGAAGACGGCGTTGTCGTCGAACTTGCGGGCGGGGCAGCACGGCACCCCCATCTCGCGCGCAAGCAGGTAGACAGCAACCTCAGATTCCGCGTCGGTTGAAAGTGGGCTGATGCGCTGCTTCACGATGCCGTAATGGCCTCCGTCGGCGGCGTAGCGCTTGACGTTGAAACCCTCGGGCGTATCGACGCTGTCGCCCGCCGCATCGATACGGTCGTGGAAGATGGAGTCGAAAACGCTGGTGGCGGCATCCTGCGGGTCGTCGCTGGCGGCGCGGGCGAGCCAAAGGCCGTCGCGCGGGCTGATCGCGTGGGTGGCGTCGGCGATTTTGAACGTGTCGTATTCGGAAAGCCCGCAGCGGAACAGCAGTTTTTCAATGTCGCGGCGCGCGGGGCTAACGATGCGTTCGGACAGGAACGTCAGCAGCTGCTCGGGCGTCCACGAAGCGCTGCCGTGCGAGTATAGCTTGACGATCGTGTTGTAGGCGGGCTCGGTGAACGTGAGGCTCAGGTCGTTATGAACGACGCCGACAACGTCATCGCCCCATTTCAAATACCGAAACGCCTTCGCGTTCACCATGCCACCTCCTGCCTGTTGCCTTGGTTGTCGTTGAAGTTGCCGTCTATTGTAGCAGCCGGCGAAGGCTACAGCGTGAAGCCGCCGATTGAGAGCCACTTGCCCAGGTCTGTAACGCCGCACACGTGGTAGGCGAACAGCGCCGCAAGAAGCATCAGCGCGATCGCGGCTAGGCCGATGGCGTGCAGCCTTTTTGCATTGATGGCGATGGTCAGGGCGTTTCCGATGATCGTCAGCTCTTTGTTGTTTGCATCCATGATTGTTTCCTTTCGCTAGTACGTTTACAGATGCCGGGACGCGTGCGGCGCGGGTTTGCGGGCCGGCTGGCCTGGCGGTGCGTTTGAGCGGCGAGCCCTCGCGTGCTTGCGTTGCGCGGCACGCAGCTCTCGCACGCTTGCGGCGCGGTCCGCGCCCATGCACTTACGCGCCCCGTTATAGCCCTTGAAAAATTTGCGAATCGGAATACCGCCGTCTGCCGGCTGCTCAAGTCGACTGCCCAACAACCAGGCGGCATCCACTCGCAAGCTTCTCGGCTAAGTGAATCCCAGTGTATGGACACAACAGATCCCCTTCATCAGTTGAAAACTGAATTTCCGGAAGCAAGTGAGTTGCTAAAAGGCGAGTGAAGATTCCCCCAAACTCCGTAGGGCCGAGCGAAAGCTCGGTCCATAAATAGAAAGCGCGAAGCGCGCCACATATTTGTTCGCCATTGCAGCATTGGGCTTGCGGCATTACCGCCATAGCTTAAGCCTGGGATTCCAGACCTTTCCGGCCGTACTTCCGTCCAGCGCGGGGTTGAATAACGACTCCCCTAATCCAATTGCATCTTGCATACGCGGGTAATCCTTTAGGGCCGCTGTTGCCGCAGCGGTTTTTGCGTAAACGGTGCCGTATTTCGCAAGCCAGCCTTCTGGAACTGAAAAGCGTCCAGGGACAGCAATTTTGCGAGCTGAGCATTCCTTGTTTAGGCGCAGCGACAAGGCGGCTCCGTCGCATTCTGAGGTTGTAGCGTAGATGCAGATATCCGTAAGATCCTTCACTCTGGAGGAAGGGCGGCCATCGTGAGTTTCGATGATGCCGCAGAATTTATCCGCTAGAGCTGCGTCGACGGGGTGCACCTTGTAGTCGAATGTTTGGAACCCTGGCAAATCAAGTCTGTCCGCTGGATGCAGAATGTCGAACCGGTCTAGGGGTATCTCGTCGATCACAAGGTCAATCGAGACGGTTTGCTTCTTCTTGCTTCCCAAAAAGGCGTCGAATGATACGCAAAGTCCGCTGCGATACTCGTCTTCGACCTTGATCGGTCTGGCTGCAACGAATTCGAAGCTTACGAAATCGCCAAGGTCAGTGCCGGCAAGATTTTTCAATTCATCAAGTGCGGCATCTAAGTCGCCCGATTCGGAAATCAGGTCGATATCGCGCGTTGCTCTGGCGTCATATGTCCGGGCGAGCATGCCGTGCCCGCCCTTCAGCACAAATGGCGAGTTCGCATCAGAGAAAATTCGGCAAAGCAGCCGATGAAAATAGAAGCCTGTGACTGCTTGCCCAGTGTCAATGGGGGATGCTTTGGCTGCCGATTTGACGGCCATTTCAAGCGCTTGTTCCGATCTGTAGTGCATGATGTCCCTTCCCGAAAATTTCCCGAGCGATTTTCGAATGCCTTCCCTTGCATTCGGTTTCAACTAGCTGCGCCAGTTTTGCCTCGCTGAGGTCAGATTGTAGTGCATCGGAATACGCGTTTTGGATGAGGGACGGGTCTTCGTTATCAAGCACTAAATCAACAAGCGTCCGTTCCGTTTTCGTTACCGGAATGCCGTGTGCGAATGAGATATCGTCCCTGTTGATGTGGCGAATACCGAAATGCGCATCGGGGTTTCGCGTGTTGAATCTTTTGGGCGCGAAAATGCGGTAGGGGCTAAGGTAGAAATCGCCGATGACAAGAAGCGCCGCTGCGGTCGTGCCGCCGACGGCGACTCCGTCCCAGTCGCCGCGCTGCATTCGTTCGTGCGAGAGTTTTCCGGGTGCGGTGAGCTTCCAGATGGCGGCCAGCTCGTCGGTTTGCTGGGCGGGGCTGAACGTGGATCGATAGGCGCCGTGAGCAACCCTTTCGAGCTTGCCGGCGGCGCATGCCTTCGCAAGCACATTTCTGGGTATGTTGAAACGCGCCGCCTGCGCGGTGGTGAACACGCCTTCCGAAGCGGAAAGCTCTGCAAGCGCTGAAGTGTAATCACGTCGAATCATGTTGCAATTGTAGCTTAGTTGAATACATTTGCAACAATGTTATCACCGTAGAGGTAGGCTCATGATCTGATTTTGAATACGGGTCCTTATCGCGTTCCCCAACCTCCGTAGGGTCGAGCGAAAGCTCGACCATGCAAAGAAAGCGCGAAGCGCGTTGTAAATTTGTTCGCCGCCGAGGGTGTGTCCGAGCTCACCCGCGTTTTCTGCGACAACGATGTGCACGCCTACGGTAACCTGGAAGGCATCAGCTTCAGCCGAACGCAAACCCTAGGCACTGGCGGCACCAAATGCAACTTCTGGCTGAAGAGGGAAGGCTAGGGAAGGTCCGAAAGGCGCCGCGACCAGCTATTGGGAAGCGGTAGGGAAGGGGACTGGCTTTCAGCCAAGTTGCGGGTTGCGGGATAGTTGATGCCGTGTAGCGCAGCGTTGCTGTTACCCTACAAATCTATTACAATAAGAAAATGTAGGGTAAAGGAAAGGCGGCGCGTATGACCGTATTGGAAGAAGTCCTCGAAGAGGAATACGACAGGTCGATTCGCCTGAGCGGTCATGTCAAGGAAGAGCTGGCAACGCTTCCGAAGGGCAGCGTGCGCACGCGTACCATAAAAGGCCACGAGTACTATTACCTGAATTATCGTGATGGAAGCAAGGTGCGCTCTGACTACATCCCCGCAGATCAGGTTGATGAGGTGCGTCAAAAGGTCGAACGCCGCAAACAGTTGAAAGCGGTCCTGAAAGAGCAAGAGCAAACCCGCAAACAAATAAAACGCGCCTTAGGCAAGGGAGCGGCAGATGAATAATCAGCAGCAAGCGTTCGCGAAGGTGCTCGACCTGCTGGAGGATGCAGGCTGTTTGCGGCACGTTGTGCTAGTTGGGTTGTGGGCGGAATTCGTGTATAGGGAAGCGGGCGTTTTGCCCGGATTCGAGCCGAATATAAAAACGTTGGATGTCGATTTTCTTATCAAGAACTTAAGGCGCCCAACGCCAGCAGCTAGCTTGGCTGCGCTTGCTCGCGAAAAAGGCTTTTCGTGGAGTCGGACAGGCTGAACGGTACAACGAAGCTGATGGATGCCTCGGGCTTGGAGGTTGAGTTTCTGATCGGCAAAAGGGGCGCAGGCGTAGAGCCGGCTCTGAAAACTAACGTCGGCGTTACCGCGCAAGCGCTAAGGCATATGGAGGTGCTGTCGGGAAATGCCATAACGGTCCTATGCCTTGGCCATGCCATAAACGTTCCGAAACCCGCTGCTTATGCTGTGCACAAAATGGTGATCAACGAAGAGCGCGGTGCGAAATCCGAGAAGGACGCAGCAGCTATAGCGAATTTATTTCCATTGTTGAACAGGCAAGATGTACGCACCGTTATGAATTCGTTGAGTAAGAAGGAACGGGCGAGGGCCGTTGGGTTCATGGAAGCGCATGACCTTGAGCTGTAGCAAGATTTGAGTAGGGAGGACCCCCCCATGCAAATGTTCGACCTAAACCACGACGGCCACCTGGACGTTGCCGAGGGCGCTTTGGCCACGATGCTCTACCGCAAAATGGTCGAGGACGAAGAAAAGCTGCGAGCCAAAGCCGAACAGGAAGAGCAACGCCGCCGCGAGATCCTCTACGGCATTTCAAGCGAGGAAGAAGACGGGGAAGACGAAGCCCCCACCACCGGCTGGAGCGCCTGCGACTGGGGCGACGACGAGGAAGGCGACGATCGCGACCCGGATGACTGGGATGACGATGGCGATGACAGTGACGATGATGATGACGATGGTGACTTGGACGAGTGGGGCGACGGGGACGATGACGGCGACCTGTCGGAATGCAGCTACCTCAACCTGCAAATATAAGCCTTAAAGAGATAGCCCGAAATGCACTACTGGCTTGTGATGCCGTGGGCTTGACCTATGTCAGATAACGCATAGCCGTCCACTCGAAATCCCATATCAGCTGCCTGCGGAGCGCTAAAATACCAGGTTGTTAAGCGTATAATGGAAACATTGGCTGTGTACCATCGCGTGTAGGATATAGCGCGATTTTTTGAGTGCCGGTGTAGTTGAATCCCTACATAACTGAAGGCGCGGATAGCGGCTTTCGAGGAAGGCAGATAGATGGAGAAGTTGCAGTTGGGCACCCAAGACGGCATTAGCCAGAACGTCGAGCGCTTGGGCGAGCTTTTCCCGCAGGTGGTGACCGAGGTGCAGGGCGCGGATGGCGAAACCAAGCGCGCCGTCGACTTCGACGCGCTGCGCGACCTGCTGGGCGACGTGGCCGAGGGCCAGCGCGAGCGCTACCAGTTCACCTGGCCCGGCAAGGCGGAGGCCAAGGCCGAGGCGCGCCGCCCTGTCGCGAAGACCATGCGCCCGCAGAAGGGCAAGAGCGTCAACTGGGACACCACCCAGAACCTCTACATCGAGGGCGACAACCTGGACGCGCTGAAGATACTGAAGGAGACCTACGCCGGCCAGGTGAAGCTCATCTACATCGACCCGCCCTACAACACCGGCCACGACTTCGTCTACGACGACGACTTCGCCAAGACCCGCGGCGAGTACGACGCCACAAGCGGCGACTACGACGAGGAGGGCGGGCGCCTGGTGGCCAACACCGAGGGCAACGGCCGCTTCCACAGCGACTGGTGCTCCATGATGTACCCGCGCCTGATGCTTGCCCGCGACCTTCTCTCCGCCGACGGCGCCATCTTCATCAGCATCGACGACAACGAAGATAGAAATCTTTTAAATCTTTGCAGTGAAATTTTCGGCGAAACAAATTTCGTCTCTCAAATTGTCTGGCAAAAAAGAACTTCACCAGATGCGCGATTAAATTTAGGTCCTGCGCATGACTATATTGCGGTTTTTGCAAAGAACATAGATGCTTTTAAGTCGGCGCTCAACAAGTTGCCCTTATCGGCAGAAAGAACATCGCAGTACAAGAACCCCGACAACGACCCGCGTGGGCCTTGGGCGTCGGTGGATATTACGGGACAAGTCGGCCATGCGACATCTTCGCAATTTTATGTGATCACCACTCCTAGTGGTATCGCAATGAGACCTCCCCAAGGACGTTGTTGGGCTTTGGCGGAAACGACATTTAAAGCGTTGGTGGCCGATAATAGAATATGGTTCGGCGATAATGGCTCATCGCGACCGAGACAGAAAAAATTCCTTTCTGAATCAGAAGGCGGAAATGTTTGGACTTGGTGGCCAAATATTGAGGTCGGCCATAATCAAGAGGCCCTAAAAGAATTAAAAAGCTTATTCCCGGAAGGCGCGCCTTTCGACACTCCAAAACCAACACGGCTTATGCTTAGAATACTGGCATTAGCTTCTAAAGATGATTCTATCGTCGTCGACTTCTTCTCGGGCTCCGCGTCCATGGCCGAGGCCGTCATCCAGAAAAACGCCGACGACGGCGGCAACCGCAAGTTCGTCCTCGTGCAGATCCCCGAGGAGACGAGCGGCCAGTTCTCCACGCTCACCGAGATCGGCGAGGAGCGCATCCGCCGCGCGGGCGCGAAGGTCGCCTCCGAGGTCGAGGAGGCCAACCGCCAGCTGAAGATCGGCGAGGACCCCAAGCCCGTGCCCGACATCGGCTTCCGCGTGCTGTCCATCGACTCGTCCAACATGCGCGACACGCTGGCCACGCCCGAGGACACCACGCAGGCTAGCCTGTTCGGCCTGGCCGACAACGTGAAGGACGGCCGCAGCGACATGGACCTGCTGTTCGAGGTGCTGCCCAAGTTCCGCATCCCGTACTCGGCGGGCATCGAGGAAATCACCTTGGGCGGCAAGCGCTGCTTCGACGTGAACGGCGGCCAGCTCATAGCCTGCTTCGACGCGCAGGTTGGCACCGCCACCATCGAGGAGATGGCCAAGCGAGAGCCCGACTACGCCGTGATGCGCGACGCCAGCATGGCCGACGACGCCACCCAGGCCAACTTCGAGGAGCTCTTCCGCACCTACAGCCCCGACACCGTCCGCCGCGTCATCTAGGAACAACCAATGCAGTTCAAGTTCAAAGTTCAGCAATACCAAACGGCTGCCGCCGATGTCGTATGCGACGTGTTCGAAGGGCAGCCCAACCAAGGGGCGGCAGCCTACCTGCGCGACCTGGGCACGCTGCCGGCTAGGGGCGGCATGAATGCCCTGTTCGGCGCCGCGCAACTGGAGATGGAGGAAGGCTACGCCAACGCGCCCGTCGCCTTGCCGCGGCATGTGCTGCTGGACAACGTTCGCCGCATCCAGCGCGCCAACCAGCTGAAGGAATCGCCTGCGCTGTTCGACGGCATGGGCACCTGCCAGCTGGACGTGGAGATGGAGACCGGCACCGGCAAGACCTACGTGTACACCAAGACGATGTTCGAGCTGAACCGCCGCTACGGCTGGTGCAAGTTCATCGTGGTGGTGCCCAGCGTCGCCATCCGCGAGGGCGTGTTCAAAAGCCTGCAGAACACAGAGCAGCACTTCTTCGAGCAGTACGGCAAGAAGATAAACTACTTCATCTACAACTCCGACCGCCTGAACGAGCTGGATGCCTACTCGCAGTCGAGCGACATCAGCTGCATGATCATCAACATGCAGGCGTTCAACGCTTCCATGAAGGAGGGCGCCAAGAACAAGGCCGCGCGCATCATCTTCGACGAGCGCGACGAGTTCGGCAGCAGGCGCCCCATCGACGTCATAGCGGCCAACCGCCCGATCGTCATCGTCGACGAGCCGCAGAAGATGGGAAAGCGCGGCGGTGCCACCCAGAAGGGCATCGAGCGCTTCAACCCGCTGTTCGTGCTGGGATACTCAGCCACGCACAAGGAGAAGCACGACCTGGTGTACGCCCTGGACGCGCTGGACGCCTACAACCAGCGCCTGGTCAAGCGCATAGAGGTGAAGGGCTTCAAACTGAAGAACATGCGCGGCACCGATGGTTACCTGTACCTGAAGGACATCGTGGTTTCCAAGAGCCGAGCCCCGCAGGCCGTCATCGAGTTCAAGAAGATGAGCGCCTCCGGCAAGGTGCGCAAGGTGACGCAGCGCTTCGGCGAGGGCGACGACATCTACCTGGCCACGGGCGACACACTGCTGGAAGCCTACAAGGGCTACCAGATAGCCAGCGGCAACGACGGCATCGTGCCGCCGCAGGACGGTCGCCCAGGCTACGTGCGCTTCCTCAACGGTGAGCAGATCCTCATCGGCGAGGTGTACCACGACAGCGCCGCCGACGACATGCAGCGCATCCAGATCCGCGAGACCATCAAGAGCCACCTGCAGAAGGAGGAGGCGCTGTTCCGCCGCGGCATCAAGTGCCTGAGCCTGTTCTTCATCGACGAGGTGGCTAAGTACCGCGATCTGTCCGGCAACGGCGCCACCGTGGGCTACGGCCGTGTGTTCGAGGAGGAGTACGAGTCCATCGTGGCCGAGCGCCTGGCAAACCCCACCGCCGATGACATCGCGGACGATTCCTACGTGCGCTACCTTTCCCGCGACGACGCGCACGCCGTGCACGACGGCTACTTCTCCATCGACAAGAAGGGTAACGCCGTTGAGAGCAAGAAGGAGAAGAAGGCCGAGGTGGCCGACGGCATCGGCATCAACGACGACGACGCCAAGCGCGGCTACGAGCTGATATTGAAGGACAAGGAGCGGCTGCTGTCGTTCGCGGAGCCGGTGCGCTTCATCTTCAGCCACTCGGCGCTGCGCGAGGGCTGGGACAACCCCAACATCTTCCAGATATGCACGCTGAAGGAGTCGGGCAGCGAGACGTCCAAGCGCCAGGAGGTCGGCCGCGGCATGCGCCTGTGCGTCGACCAGAACGGCGACCGCCAGGACGCGCAGCTGCTGGGCGCCGATGACGTGCACCGCGTGAACCTGCTCACCGTCATAGCGTCGGAGAGCTACGAGACCTTCGTGCGCGACCTGCAGAGCGACATCAAGAGCACGCTGCGCGAGCGCCCGAAGAAGGTTGAGATGGACATGTTCAGCGGGCACACGGTGAATATCGCCGACGAGGCAGTAAGCTTTACCGAGGACCAGTCGAGGAAGGCGTATTTGGCGTTGTACAAGTGCGACCTCATCGACGATGACGGCATGCCCACGGAGGAGTTCCGCTCCATGGCGGCCGAGGGCTCGTTCGTGGAGTACTTCGTGGTGAAGCTGCCCGAGGCCATCGCCGACGAGCCGCACGCCAAGGCCGTTGAGGCGCTGGTGAAGAGCGTCTACGACGACAGCGCCCTCGACGGCATGATCGGCCGCGCCGAAGAGAAGGTGTGCGAGAACACGCTCACCGACAACTTCAGGCGCCGGGAGTTCCAGGAGCTGTGGAGCCGCATCAACAGGCAGCACGCCTACACCGTGAGCTTCAGCGACCAGGAACTGCGCGAGAAGGCCATTGCGCGCATCAATCGCGACCTGCATGTGAGCAAGCTGCAGTACACGTTGACCGTGGGCACACAGCGCTCCGAGGCCAAGCGCGACCAGGTGGCCGCCGGCGAGTCGTTCGACGCGAAGCGCGCCGAGACGCACGACGTGGGCAACGCTGCGGCCACGGGCGTGGCCTACGACCTGGTGGGCGAGGTGGCCCAGGCGGCCGCCATCACGCGCCGCAGCGCCGCCGCCATACTGGCGGGCATCGACGCCGACGTGTTCGCCCGGTTCAAGGTGAACCCCGAGGAGTTCATCAAGAAGGCCGCCGCGCTCATCGTGAGCGAGAAGGCGGCTATGGTGGTTGAGCACGTGAGCTACCACGAGATCGACCGCACCTATGACACAGCCATCTTCACCGAGCGCATGCCCGACAACGCCAGCAAGGCGTACGAGGCCAAGAAGAACATCCAGCGCTTCGTGTTCCCCGACTCCGACGGCGAGCGCAAGTTCGCCGAGGACCTGGACCTGCACGACGAGGTGGCGGTGTACGCCAAGCTGCCGCGCACGTTCCAGATACCCACGCCGGTGGGCAACTACGCGCCCGACTGGGCCATCGCCTTCAAGCAGGGCAGCGTGCGCCATGTGTTCTTCATTGCCGAGACCAAGGGCACCATGGACACGCTGGATTTGTCGAGCATCGAGCAGTCGAAGATCGCCTGCGCGAAGAAGCTGTTCAACGAGATGTCCACCGCCGACGTGCGCTACCACAACGTGGCCACCTACGACGACCTGATGGAAGTAATGGGCAAGCTGGATTAGGAGGCCGCCATGGCCAAGTACGATTTGGACAAGATCGAGAAAGTGGAGCTGCGCGACGTCTGGGCGCACGAGGCGCTCGATTTCACGAAGTGGCTTTCGCAGGACGCTAGTCTCAAGATGCTCAGCGATGCCGTCGGCGTCGAGCTGGAGCTCATCGAGACCGAGGCCTCCGTGGGTTCCTTCAACGTGGACATCTACGCGCAGGAAGCCGGCACCGGGCGCAAGGTCATCATCGAGAACCAGCTTGAGGACACCAACCACGACCATCTGGGCAAGGTGATAACCTACGCCGCAGGCAAGGGCGCCGAAGTGGTCATCTGGGTGGTGGCCCGTGCGCGAGACGAGCACAGGCAGGCCATCGAGTGGCTGAACCAGCACACCGACAGCGATTTCGGCTTCTTCCTCGTCGAAATCGAGCTATGGAAGATTGGCGGGTCGAAGCCCGCCCCTCGCTTCAACGTGGTCGAGCAGCCCAACGAATGGACCAAAACCCTGAAGAGCGCCGAGGGCCTTTCGGAGACGGACAGGGTGAAGCTTTCCTACTGGACGAAGTATCGGGAGGTTGCGCAGGCGACGCCCGAGTTCCTCAAAGTGTTCAACCCGCATAAGCCGTCTAAGGACCATTGGTCGAATCTGAGCTGCGGCACTTCTGCCTACCATATCTCGCTGCTTATTGACACCGGCAAAGGATGCACGGGCATCGAGTTCTACGTGCCGGATGACAAAGAGATCGGACATAAGGCCATTGAGGGTAAAGCCGTTTTCGAGCAGGCGCTCGACATGCAAGCTACGCCCTTCGACGCGAAGAAAGCCTCAGGGCTGCGCTTCTACAAGAAAGATCGCAAGATCAAAGACAACGAAGCGAATTGGCAAAGCTATATCGAAGAGCAACTTGATTGGGCGTTAAAGATGCGCAAAATTATCAGCGAGTTAGATTTATAAATCATCAAGAGGAAGGGCATGATATGCGTATCGTATTCGTCCCTTCGTCCCGCCCTGCCGCCCTGCTCCCAGAAAGGAACCTCCCGTGCCGCAGCTTCGCCTTCCTCATTCGCATACTGTTTGCGTTTCTCCTGATGATCTGGCGGTTGTTCGCCGGTCGTTGGCTGGGCATGCCAGTCCTTTGGCGCGCGTGCTGCTTGACGATGTGGACTGCGGGCGCACGGGCGGCACGTATTACCTGGATGGGCGCTCCGTCGACCCGCGCGCCGGCGATTTCTATGCCGTGGGCGGCGCTTCCGATGGTTCCAGGATCGTGCTTCATTCGGACGAGCTTGACGACGAGGAAAACGCGCGGGCGGCGGTGCAGCTGCTTCGCGAGGAAATTGCCAAGCTGCACGTCACAAGCGACGCGCCCGTCGCCATCGGCTACTGGATAAACGGGCCGCTGTGCCACCTGGACGTCAGCAGCATCGTCACCGGCCGCGAGGCCGCCGAGCGCCTGGCGCGCGAGCGCGGCGAGCTGGCCATCTACAGCTTCACCGACGCCGCCACGGTGTTCGTCGCCGAGCCGTAACGGCCGGCGGGGCTGGGTGGTTTGGCGGTTGCGGTTGCCGCTATTTTTTCAGCCGGGTTATTCGGGCTAGGGCGCTTGCCTCGTGCCGCTTGCCTGCGCCGGGGTAGGCGGCCGAGGCCTCCTGCACACCGGTTTCCAGGTTGTTTAGCGTTTCCGCCACGATGGAGTTCGCTTCCTCTTCGCCGATTCCCCAGGTTGTGGCCTCGGCGACAACGTCGGTTCGGGTAATTTCATCGGGTTTGATAATGCCGTTGACCCGCATCGAGAGGAATTCCGTTCGGGGTTCAACCTCGGCTATGGGCACAACATCGTAAAGCGGGGCCAAGGTTGGCACCATGGGCTCGCGGTATAGAAACGCTGTGTTTTTGGCGTGCGCGTCCCAGTTGCCCAGCGCCAAGTTGACGGTCATTTGCCTAAGTAGCTCGACCTTTTCCTGCTCGGGGTCCGCCGCAAATCTTTGCAGCAGCGCCGCCATGGCAGCATAGGTTGGGTCGTTGCCTTTGGCATCGCTTGTCGTTGCGTATTTTTCGTTTGGCGCCAGGCCGAGCGCTTGGCAGGCGTCTTCTTGGTGAAGGCGCCTGGTGCGCTTCGGGTTTTCGCCGAAGGTTCTATCGAAACGCTGCACCACGA
>CAVBPP010000071.1:0-6199 GCA_963597295.1 Paratractidigestivibacter sp.
CCGGACGCGCCAGCCGACCCATCGGATTCGCCCGACTTGGCCCCCTTCGAAGCTTCGGACCCGCTCGCCTTCGAGCCTTCGCCGTCCGAAACCGCCGCACTTGAAGCAGCCCCGTCCGAAACCGATCCGGAAACCGAATCGCCCTTCAGCAATTGGTCCGTCGAAAGGCCCGATATCAAAGCCGAAGCGTCTTTGCTGGTTGATTCAGCGGGCACTACCTGGCGCTCGGCGGCCCGGGAAACCGCGCCGTCAAGAGCATTCACGACGGCGGTCACACCCTGCTGGTAATTGATGATGACCACAGACGTGAAAACGACGGCGAGCACCGCCGCCACTGTCATCATGTTCAGGACTATGAATTTGATACGCAGCTTCTTAAGCATGTCACTCCTCGGTAAGCTTAAACGCCGCGTCCAGTATGACGCATGTTAGATGGAATCCATCCCCTCGGGCAGGAAGCGATAGCCCGCCTTGCGGATGGTCTCGATGCAGGTTGTGGAACCGAGGAAGCGAATCTTCTTGCGCAGGAAGCTCATGTAGGCCTCCACGTTATTGTCCTCGGCCTTCGATTCCATGCCCCACACGCGCTCGATCAGAGTTTCCTTCGACACAACCTGCGTGGGGTTGCTCATGAAGATTTTCGCCAGGCAGAATTCCTTGTAGGACAGGTGGATGGTTTTGTCGCCGCAGGAAAGGTCGTAGCTCTCCAAGTTCAGCGTCAAGTCGCCGGCGGAAATCTTCTCGAACTGCACCTCGCCTTGGCGACGCGTCAGGGCGCGCAGGTGCGCGAGCAGCTCGGAGGGCGCAAACGGCTTGGTCATATAGTCATCGGCGCCGGAATCGAGCCCAGTGATCTTGTCGGGCACTGAATCGCGCGCGGTAAGCAGCAGCACCGGCGTGGAAATATTCGAACGGCGAAGCTCGGCGACCACCGTAAAGCCGTCCATCTTCGGCAGCATGACGTCTAGGATGATGACGTCGTAGATATCGCTTTGACCGTATGCGAGGCCATCGGCGCCGTCGTGCACGACATCGGTGCCGTAGCCGTTCTCTTCGAGAATATGCGAGAGCGCACTCGCAAGGCGCACGTCGTCTTCCACGATGAGAATCTGCATTGGGGTCCTTTCCTTTGCCGAGCGATCGAAGGCTGTCCGAATAGGCGCGGGCGTATATCAACAGCTTCGATTATACGGGGCAAACTGAAAAGCGACTTAAAGGGCATAAAGCCCCCATCAGGGGAAAGACCGCTTTTGAACGCCGAGCAAATGCGTCGCGGCGGCGAAAGGGGCGCCGGTGCCCCAAACGCGATCGCGGCAAACGGCAACGCTAGTTCGTCACGTCGCCCGATTGGTTCAGGCTAATCGGGTCGCCAACGTAGGTTGAGGGCAAACGCAGCAATGCCTGGAAGAAATCCTTGGTGCGCGCGGGGAATTCGCGAATATCGTACTGCAGCTGCTTTTGGTAGTCGTTGTAGTCGCTCGCCACGCCAATGGCCTGCATGCCCAGGCTCTTCGCCGACCACAGCGCGCGATACAGGTGGTACGTCTGCGTAGCCACCACGATGCGCTGGCAGCCGAACACGTACTTCGCGCGGTACATGCTTTCGTACGTAGAAAAGCCCGCGTGGTCGCAGAAGATGTCCTCAGAAGGAACGCCCTGCGCAATGGCATAGGCTTTCATGGCTTTGACCTCGTTGTACGACGCGGAACCGTTGTCTCCGCTCATGATGATTTTCGGCGCAGCGCCGGCAAAATACAGCGCAATGCCGTCGTCAAGACGATCCTGAAGTATGGTCGAAGGCGTTCCGTCGGGCAGCACGGACGCGCCCAGCACCACCACAGCGTCGGCGTTGTACGTCTGGGCCTCCTGCTTGGTGACGATGGAGCCTTTGGTGCCCAAAATGGTGATCACATTCGTCACCGTAAATACAACCACGACGAACACGACCACGCTTAAAACCACGTCGAACATCAGCCTCAGGCATCCCCTATGTTTGCGAGCGCTACTCATAGGCTATGGATACTAGCAAACGAGCGCAAGCCGCCCGAAAAGCCCCGCCGAATCGCCGCAACTTCGTCTCACGACCCCCATCAAACCCCAACCAAACGCCCAAAAATTGAAGCGAGGGAAAGGTGAGGCAGCGGCGGCGAATTGCGAGCAACTTAATGTAATTTCTGCTGGAAATCCGCTAGGTTTCTGCTGGGTTTATATCAAAGTTTTGCTAGGCATAACCGCAGGTCAACAGCAAAATCTTCACTCATATAGAACCACATGCATGTTATGATGAAAAAACGCAGCGGTGCTCGTTTGTACCTCGGGCGGCGCCCTTGAAAGGGGGTGATCGCCATGGACCTTCTTCTTGCGCTGGCAGCCGCCAGCTCGATAGGATCGTTCCTCATAGACGTACTCGTTTATGTAGAAGGGAGAGTGTCCACCAGGAATAAAAAGAAGAAGCGGTAGGTGCAACTACCGCTTCCCATCCAGTGCGTCGCCCGTCTTGTCCTTTAAACCTACGGGCATCGCTGCTGTTGTCATAGTAGCATGGCGCTCAATTACTTCGCAACCACGTTCACCAAACGTCCGGGGACAACCACTACCTTCTTGATGTCCTTGCCGGCGACTGCGGCTTCAACGGCAGCGAGAGCCTTGGCCTGCACGTCGTCGTTTGCGGCGTCGGCGGCCACCGTGATGCGGGCCTTTACCTTGCCGTTCACCTGCACAGCCAGCTCAACCTCGTCGGATTTGGCCTGCTCGGGGTCGAATTCTGGCCACGCCTCGGTATAGACGTTGCCGTCCTTGCCCAGCGCGTCGTGCCACAGTTCCTCGCACATATGCGGGCAGATGGGCGCCAGCAGCTTCACCAGCACCTCGGCGATCTCGGACGCGAAAGCCTGTTCGTCGGCAGAGGCCGCGCGCGCCTCGGGGCTGCATTTGCGCAGGTAGTCGCCCGCGGCATTCGCCAGCTCCATAATGGCGGCGATGGCGGTGTTGAAGTTGTTGCGGTCGAAGTCGTCGACAACCTTGCCGGCCACGCGATGGCGCTCGCGCAGCAGCACCTTGCGGGCCTCGGCAACCTCGGCGTCGCTTGCGCCCGCCTGGAACAGCGAATCCTCGTCAGCCTTCCCCACCAGGTCATACACCATGCGCCAAGCGCGGTTCAGGAACTTGTGCATACCGGCCAGGCCGTCCTCGTTCCACTGCAGTTCTTTGTCGGGCGGCGCCATGAACAGGATGTATGCACGCACGGAGTCGGCGCCGTAGCCGTCGATCATTTCCTCGGGCGAAATCACGTTGCCCTTCGACTTGCTCATCACCTGGCCGTGCTCGTCAAGCACCATGCCCTGGCACAGCAGCTTGGTGAACGGCTCATCGAAATCGACCATGCCCATGTCGCGCAGCGCCTTCGTGAAGAAGCGGCTGTACAGCAGATGCAGAATGGCGTGCTCGATGCCGCCGATGTACTGGTCGACGGGCATCCAGCGGTTCACCTTTTCGGAAGCGAACGGCGCGGAGGTGTTGTGCGGATCGGTATAGCGCATGTAGTACCAGCTCGAGCACGTGAACGTATCCATCGTGTCGGTCTCACGGCGCGCCGGGCCCCCGCACTTCGGGCAGGTGCACTTGGCGAAGCCCTCGTGCGTTGCCAACGTTTCGCCGGCAGCCAGGTCGATGTCCTCGGGCAGACGAACCGGCAGGTCCTCCTCGGGCACGGGCACCACGCCGCACTTCTCGCAGTGGATCATCGGGATGGGGTTGCCCCAATAACGCTGACGGCTGATCAGCCAGTCGCGCAGGCGGAATTCCACCTTGCGGCGCCCGCAGCCGGCGGCTTCCAGGTCGGCGACGATGGCCGCCTCGGCCTCGGAATGCTTGCCGCCCACAAGACCGGTGTACTTGCCGGACTGCACCAGCACGCCCTCGGCCTCCATGGCCGCTTCCCAATCGACGCTGGTCACCACGCGGTTCTGCTCGCCGTTCAGCTGACCGAACAGCGGGTCGTCGTCCTTCAGGATGATGGGGATGATGGGCAGGTCGTACTTCTTGGCGAACTCGAAGTCGCGCTGGTCGCCGCAGGGCACGGCCATGACCGCGCCGGTGCCGTAATCGGCCACGATGTAGTCGGCAACCCATACGGGCACCTTCTCGCCGTTGATGGGGTTCACCACGTAACGGCCGGTGAACGCGCCATGCTTTTCCTTGCTGCCCTGCGCGCGCTCGACGGCGGTGATCTTCTTCGCGTCCTCGACCACCTGCATGACGGCGGTCTCGTATTCGCTTCCGGCAACCAGATCGGCCAGAATGGGGCTTTCGGGCGCCAGCAGGAAGAAGCTGCAGCCGAACAGCGTGTCCGCGCGCGTGGTGAACACGGTGATCAGGTCGTCATCGGTCGGGTTCGCGGGCGCGTTGCCCTCTTTGTCGCACAGCGTGAAGGTGACCTCGGCGCCCTCGGAGCGGCCGATCCAGTTCGCCTGCTGCTGCTTCACGCGCTCGGGCCAGCCGTCAAGCTGATCCAGGTCGTCAAGCAGTTCCTGCGCGTAGTCGGTGATCTTCAGGTACCACTGCGTCAGGTCACGCTTCTCCACCTCGCTGTCGCAGCGCCAGCACTTGCCCTCGGTCACCTGCTCGTTGGCGAGCACGGTGGCGCACTTCGGGCACCAGTTGACGGGGCTGTTGCGGCGTTCCACCAGGCCGCGCTTGTAAAACTGCAGGAAAATCCACTGACCCCAGCGGTAGTATTCGGGGTCGCAGGCCACAACGGTGCGGTCCCAGTCGTAGCTGAAGCCCATGCGCTTGAAGCTGGCCTTCTGCGTCTCGATGTTCTCGTACGTCCACTTCGCCGGATGGCTATGATGCTTGATGGCCGCGTTTTCGGCGGGAAGGCCGAATGCATCCCAGCCCATGGGATGCAGCACGTCGTAACCGCGCATGCGGCTGTAACGGGCGATAACGTCGCCGATGGTGTAGTTGCGCGCATGACCCATGTGAATGTCGCCCGACGGATACGGGAACATCTCAAGCACGTACTTCTTCGGCTTGGAGGCGTCTTCGTTCACCTTATGCAGGTCGGCGTCGGCCCAAGCCTTCTGCCAGCGGGGTTCTATCTCATGCGGGTTGTACTGTTTCATCGTCTGACTTCCTTGCGACGTGTTCATACATATGCAGGCCATTGTAGCAGGCGAAACGCCACGTCGAGCAAGAAAGCAGAACAACACCGGCGAAACGGACGGCGCCACGATTTGGCCGGCAACAAGGCGCGAAATGTTCACGCTTCTGCCGCCTGCAACTCAGCAAAAGATGCCCCTTCGATTCGCAATCTCCCAAATAAGCGAATTCCTTTCCCCGCGCCCTGGTTCCAGTCAGTCGATAGGCAAGCCTACCCCCCGAGCCATAGCCCCGTCCGGCCCATCTCCCTTCAAACCTTAGCCTCGCCCACCGACCATTCGCCGTCGCGCCCAAAACGCAAAAGTGCCCCCGCAATTGCAGGGGCACGAATCATCAGCTTGCAAGCCTATGTGCGATGCGCGCCAACCGAAGGCAACCGCCCACACGCGCAACTCACATGCAACCGACTAGCGATTGATGTTGTAGAAGGCGTTCAGGCCTGCGTACTGAGCCTGGCTGTCCAGCTCTTCCTCGATGCGCAGCAGCTGGTTGTACTTGGCCACGCGGTCGGAACGGCACGGAGCGCCGGTCTTGATCTGGCCGGTGTTCAGCGCAACCGCCAGGTCGGCGATGGTGGTGTCCTCGGTCTCGCCGGAACGATGGCTCATGACGCACGCATAGCCGGCCTGCTTGGCCATCTCGATGGCGTCGAGCGTCTCGGACAGGCTGCCAATCTGGTTCACCTTGATCAGGATGGCGTTCGCGCAGCCAAGCTCGATGCCCTTGGCCAGACGCTTGCTGTTGGTGACGAACAGGTCGTCGCCAACCAGCTGCACCTTGTCGCCGATACGGTCGGTCAGCGCCTTCCAGCCGTCCCAGTCCTCTTCGGCCATGCCGTCTTCGATGGAGATGATCGGGTACTTCTCAACCAGCGCGGCCCAGTAGTCGACCATTTCGGCGCTCGTCAGCTCGCGGCCCTCGCCGGCCAGCACGTACTTGCCGGTCTCAGCGTTGTAGAACTCGGTAGAAGCCGGGTCCATGGCGAACATGATGTCGACGCCGGGCTTGTAACCAGCAATTTCGCACGCCTTGGAGA
>CAVBPP010000072.1:0-9720 GCA_963597295.1 Paratractidigestivibacter sp.
GCTTGGCCCGGCCACAGTGGCGCTCGCTTATTCGGTCTACCGTCAGCGACAGATTCTGAAGCAACATTTCGTGCCCATCTTCTGCGGGTGTCTAGTGGGGTCGGTCGTTTCGATGATAAGCGCTTATTCGCTCTGCAAGCTGCTGGGGCTCGGCGACGACATGGCGGTTTCGTTCATCCCGAAATCGGTGACGACGCCCATCGCCATAGCCGTTTCGCAGCAACTTGGCGGCATCACGTCCATCACCGTGGCGGCCGTCATCATCACCGGCATCCTCGGCGCCATCTTCGCCCCGCTGATGACCAAGATCTTCCGCGTGAACAACCGCATCGCCAAGGGCGTGGCCATCGGCACCTGCAGCCATGCCGTCGGCACCACAAAAGCGCTTGAGATGGGTGAGCTGGAAGGAGCCATGTCCGGCGTCTCCATCGCCGTATCGGGCCTGCTGACCACCGCAATCGTGATCATAGCCAGCTGTATTTTGCAGTAGGGGAAACGCCCTTCATCCTTGAGAACAGGGGCGAGAACAGCGCAAACCGCTCCCATGGAGGCATCCGAGTCGGCCGCCGAACGCAGCATCCGTGTCGGCCGTCGAACTCCGCCGCCGAGCAGTCCTTACGCCCCGGGGCGCACCAAACCGCCCTCGTAGGCTTTCACCACAAGCTGAGCCCGGTCGTGGGCATCCAGCTTGGCCATCACGCGCGCCAGGTGGGTTTTCACGGTGGCGGGGCTGATGAACAGCTGCTCGCCTATCTGGTCATTGTTCAGCCCACGCGCCACCAGCGTTAAGATCTCGCGCTCGCGATCGGTGAGCGCAGCCAAGTCGGGCGCGAAGCCGCCCGCGGCCGGGCGCGAAGCCACGAACGTCTCAATGAGCCTGCGCGTGATGGAGGGCTGAATAAGCGCATCACCTGCGGCAACCACGCGAATAGCCGAAACGATGTCATCGGGTTCCGCGTCCTTCAGCAGAAAGCCGCTTGCGCCCGCCTGCAGCGCGTCGTACACGTATTCGTCCAGGTCGAACGTCGTCAAAATTAACACCTGTGTCTGCGCAAGCGCCGGATTCGACCTGATGGCGCGCGTGGCCTCGATGCCGTTGACGCGCGGCATGCGAATGTCCATCAGCACCACGTCGGGGCGCAGCCGGTGCGCAAGCTCGGCCGCCTGGTCGCCGTCGCGCGCTTCGCCAGCCACATCAATTCCGTCATACGACGAAAGAATCAGACGGAAACCGCTGCGAACCAAATCCTGATCGTCGCAGATGAGCACGCGAATCGGCTGCGCCTGCCCACCTCGGGCCAATGCAGCTTGCGAATCTGCGCCAATAACGGCGCTATTCGCGCCGGAGCCTTCAGCGCCCATCGCTCGCGTCCCCGTATCCATATTCCCACCGATCAATTTCTCTTCCATGTTATGCCTCCGTAGCATGAAGCGGAATGGTTGCCCGCACCGTGAAGCCGCCTTCGGGCGCATCACCTGCGGCGAAAGTGCCGCCGAGCACATGCACGCGCTCGGCCATGCCCACCACGCCGTGGCCTGCGCCGTCGGAAGCCACCGGCAACGACGTCACCGCCTGGTCGTATCCGACCGGCGAAAGCGCCTGGCCGCAACCCGACCCGTTATCGGCAATGGTCAGCGCGGCTGCGGTTTCCCCCGTGGTCAAACGCAGGGTTATCGCCGTCGCACCCGCATGGCGCACCGCATTGGTGCACGCCTCGCGCGCGACCGTGTACAGCGCCATATCAACATGAGCAGGCACGACTGCACGATTGTAGCCCGACATGTCCAGAGTGGCATCCAAGCCGGCATCGCGCAGGTAGCGGGCCAAGTCACCCATCTGCTCGGTACCGCCGGCGGGGACGGTCTCGACCGCATCGTCGCCATGACGCAGCACGCCGATCATCGATCGAATATCGTCAAGCGCGCCCTTCGCCGTCGTGCGCGCCGTAATGACAGCTTCCTTCGCCATAACCGGGTCGCGATCGACCAGGCGCTCGGCCGCCGCAAGCTGAATGCTCACCGCCGACAGACTATGCGCCGTGATGTCATGCACCTCACGAGCAATGCGCACGCGTTCGGCCTCAACGCGACGAGCGGCCTCTTCCTCGCGAGTGCGCTCGGCCTCGGCGGCGCGGCGTTCAACCTCAGCCACATAAGCACGATGCGTGCGATACGCATAACCGGCAAGCACAGCGGCAACCACCAGGGCAATGTTCTGAAAACGGGTGAAGAAGACCAAGCTGGAGGACTGCTGCATGGGCACGTCGCCGAACAGCAGGGCGATTATCGATAGCAGGCCGCACACGACGCCGGGGCCGGTGCCGCAATCGACCGCCACCGTGTAAATGGCCACCAGCAAAGGAACCACCGGCATGGTGATTCCCGAATAGCGAACCTGCAGCGCCGAGAATACGACCAGGCAAAATGCGAAAACCGGCAGCGGGAAGATGCGCCGCAGCGCAAGCGGCACGCACAGAAGCAGCAGCGCCACGAACACCTGCGCGTCGGGCACCACGGTAACCTCGCCCAAGTATTGGCGAAGCGCCAGGTCGGGGATAACGATGGACGACGCCGTGAGCATCAGCTGCAAGCACCCGACGGCGAACGCCGCGACCGCAACGGCCACGTCAATTCCCCAGTCGCGCGCGGTAAGCTCGCGTTTGCTCATCAGAAGGTTTTCCATGCCCGTATACTACCGCGGCCAGCTCAAACACGCCATACGCCCCACGGGGTATTCGGGCCGGAAGACGGCGTTCACCATAGGGGAGCCGACGGCGTTTCTCCATGGGGGAAATGGACGGCCGCTTCGCAAAATAAGGTATCGCCCTTTGCACCATCGAATACGGGACAAGCTTTCGTCCAACCCCACGAATTCAAGCTGAGCTCACAAGGCTTTCTGCGAGCTTTCGTAGGGACGAGCGAAAGCTCGTCCCATTAATAGAGAGCGCGAAGCGCGACAGGCTCCTAATAGAACTTCACATCCGGGAACGCGGGCTCCATAGCACGCTTGAACGCCATGCCGTCAGCCTTCGCGATGATGCGCTCAACTTGCTCGGCATCGAACCCGGCGGCCACCAAGGCTTCTGCACTTTGGCCGTGCTCGTAGTGGGCGATCAACAGCCTATCCAGCGTCGGGTAATCGATACCCATCGACTTCTCGTCTTCCTGACCAGGCGAAAGCTCGGCCGAAGGAGGCTTCACCAGCACGTGCGCGGGAATGGGCGGCACCTCCCCCTGTTCGGCCGCATGCTCGTTGCGCCAGCGGGCGACGGCATACACGTCGGTCTTGTACAGGCCGCCTATCGGGGCGAACGCGCCAGCGGTGTCGCCATACAGCGTGGAATAGCCCATCATGGCCTCGCTGCGATTTCCGGTGTTCACCAGCATCCAATTGTTTGCGTTCGAAAGCGCCATCAGAATGACGGTGCGGCAGCGGGCCTGCGTGTTTTCCGCAGGCGTACCGGCAAGTTCACCGCAACCCGCCTCGGAAAGCGTCGCGGCGAAGGCCTTGTACGGCTCGCAAATGGAAACGACATTCGTTTGAATGCCCAGGTTGGCAGCCAAATCGCGGGCATCGTCAAGCGAGTGATCGGTCGAATACGGCCCGGGGAGCATCACGCCGTGAACATGTTCGGCGCCGAACACGTCAACGCACATGGTCGCGATGACGCTCGAATCAATGCCGCCGGAAAGCCCCACCACCATATCGGTGAAGCCGGCGCCCGCCGCAAAGTCGCACAGCGCGTCCGCGCATGCCTGGTACATATCTTTCGCCTGCATATGGGTCCTTTCCTCGCAAGCGTACGTTTCGCCATCAAGTATGGTGGCGCACTGTTACAGGAGTGTGTCGCGCCGCAAGCCTTCGGAAATCGCCGAGCATTAGGCGGCAGTGCAAAGCGACGCCTGCGCGGCGCTCATCCGCGCAGAATCCAGCAAGCGCGCAACAAGGCACCCGCCCACGCAGCGCCAAGACAACACGTACGGCAAACCACCCGCCCAAGCACCATCAAGTCAGCTCGCACGCTGACCAGCAAATAGCTACTGAATGGCGCGAATCTGATCGGCCAGCCAGGTTGCCCACTCTTCCACGCCCTCGCCCTTGGTAGCGGCGATGGGGAAAATGGGAGCAGCGGGGTTCAGCTGATTCACAGCCGAATCGAACGCATCGCGATCGAAGTTGAACATGGGCATGGTGTCCACTTTGTTCAAGATAACCACTTGCGACGCCTGGAACACGCCCGGGTACTTCAGCGGCTTGTCGTCGCCCTCGGGCACGGAAAGAATCATCACCTTAGCGTTTTCGCCCAAATCGAAATCAGTCGGGCACACCAAGTTGCCGACGTTTTCCACGATAATCAGGTCCAAGCGCTCAAGGTCAAGCACGTCAACGGCACGGCTAATCATGTTCGCTTCAAGATGGCACGCCCCACCGGTGTTGATCTGAACTGCGGCAATGCCCTGTGCCTTAATCTTCTCGGCGTCAACGTTGCTGGCGATATCGCCCTCGATGACGGCGATGTTGAACTCGTCGCGCAACGCCTCGATAGTCGCCAGAATGGTGGACGTTTTGCCCGATCCGGGGCTTGCCAGCAAATCAAGCACGAAAACATGGTTATCGGCGAAACGCTGGCGCAACTGCGCGGCCAACTGGTCGTTCTTGTCCAGGATGGGTTGCTTCATATCTATCTGCATGTTCGCTCCTAATCGCCTTTCGCCTAACTCGCACGCCAACCAGCCTAATCAGGCAGGTCAACCTCTATGGAATCAATTTGCAGCTCGCGCCCGGCCAACAGCTTGGTCGCGTACCCACCGCATGCGGGGCACGACATATGAAACCGGTCATGTTCGTACACGTTTCCGCAGTCCAAGCACTCGCTTTTCGGTTTTACCATATTGATGATAAGCTCGGCACCCTCGGCCAGCGTATTCTCGGTAAGCACTTCGAAGGCAAAACGCAAAGAATCCTCGATGGCCTCGGTCATCTCCCCGATGGAAAGCGTGACCTTCAGCACCTTTTGGGCCCCAGCCTGCTCGGCGGACTGATTCACGGCATCCATGACGCTCGTCATAATCCCCAGCTCGTGCATACAGCCCTCCTTTCAAACAAACGTGGCCGCCGGGTATCGGCGGCCACCTTACGTCAGTCAGCGATTCTCGGAAGCCCCTACTTGCCTTCCTTCGCCAGTTGCTGGTTCTGCTTTTTGATGCGATTGCGCAGCACCACTCGTGCAATGAGCAGCGATATCTCGTACAGCAGCACAAGCGCGGCGAACATGAGCGCCATGGTCACCGGCGATGCGTCGGGCGTCACGACGGCGGACAGCACCAGCAGGCCGACATAAATCTCGCGCCACAGGCCACGAAGCTTCTTGTACGGCACAACGTCGAAGATAACCAGATAGAACACCACCAGCGGAAGCTCGAAGGCCAAGCCGAAGCCAAGCTCGAACTTGATGATGACGTCGATGTAGGTGGACATGCGCGGCGTAACGGTGCCCAAACCCATGGCCTGGTCGGTCAGCCACTGGAACGCCGGGTTCAAAATGACGAAGTAGCAGAACACGGTGCCGATGACGAACAGAGCAACCGCAGCGGCGAACGTCGGGACGAACCACTTGCGCTCGGAGGGCTTCAACGCCGGAAGGAAAAACGCCAGCAGCTGCCACAGGATAACCGGGCTGCAGGCCACGACGGATGCCCAGATGGAAATCTTAAAGCGGGTGGCGAAGGCCTCGAAGGGATCAAGCGCGATGAACGACGTGTAACCGTTCGCGTCCTTCGGCAAAAACTCAGCGATGGGCAGCATCAGGAACTGGCCCATGATGGGCGTTGCCATGTAGAAAACAACGATGCCGATGATCATGCACACGACGATGCGCACCAGGCGCATGCGCAGCTCGCCCAAGTGATCGAAAAGGGGCATTCGCGCCGGTCCGATAGGCATGTTATTCCCCCTTCTTCTCGTCGGTTGCAGGTGCGGCGGTAGCGGCGTCGGCGGCCTTCGCGGGCTCAGCCGGCTTGGCGGCGTCGGCAGACGCTGCCTTCTTGGAAACGACTGCACTGGTCGGGGCTACCTTGGGAGCCTCGGCGGGCTTGGTTGCGGCAGCAACGGCAGCAGCAGCGGACGCAGCAGCGGTCGGCTCCGCGGCCTTCTTGGACGCATCGGCGGCATCAAGAGCGGCCTTCTTCGCAGCCTCGGCCTTTTCCGCGTCGGCGGCCTGCTTAGCGGCGCGTTCGCGGTCGTAGCGAGCCTTGCGCTCGGTGAAGCTTTCCTGCTTCGCGGTCGTGCGCGGCTTCTGGGAAGCGGCAGCGGAAGGCGAGGAATGCGACGCCTTCGAAGACGCCCTGTCCACGGCCTTGTCAACCTTGTCGGCAGCCTTCTTGCCGGCATCCGCGGCCTTTTCCATAGCGTCAAGCGGGTTCTTGAACGGCTCGTCCGAATCGGGGTCGTAAACCTCGTTCTTGATGACCTTATTCATTTCCTCCTGCGCGCTGCGGAACTTATTGATGGCCTTACCAAGCGTTTTGGCCATTGCAGGCAGCTTTTCGGGGCCGAACAGCAAAAAGCCGAACAGCAAAATGAGGAATAGCTCGAATCCTCCGATACCGAACACAACGTCCCCTAACGTTCGTTGGATAGTTACTCGTCGGTTGCGCCGGGGCGCAACATCCGCTCATGGTAGCACAAACGCCGCCTACCCCCTCGCGCGCAGCTTCTCTACAGAAAAACATTCCGCGTTGAATTATCCGCGTTTCAGGAGATTAAGCAGGGTTTACGCAAAGCGGAAAAGCGCTCTACGATCGGGAAAGCACCGTCAGAGCAATGGAAGGAATGCCAAGCGCCAGTACCAAAATGACGCACACCACAACGGTGAAGATCTTCTTGGTGCGAGCCGCCGCCTCGCGGCGGGCTGCCTCACGGGCCTCTCGCTCCTGAGCTGCCTTGATGCGCTCGGATTTTTGCTTCTTGGTCAGTTTTTGGTTGGTACCCATGCTATTCCCTTAGCTTTCCTCGGATTTCAATGACGCGGGCGACGTTGCGGGCAACCTCCACCCCAACGTGCCAACGGTTCTTCTCGTAGAGCGTTTTGCCTGCGACCATGGTCATCAGCACGTCGGTGCCGCTGCAGGCGTTCACGATGTCGGAAACGGGCTCCGACGTGGGCGTTTGATGCGAACCGGACATGTCGATGGCGATGATGTCGGCAAGCTTTCCCACTTCCAGGCTGCCGATCTTATCGTCCATCTTCAGTGCGCGGGCGCCGCCGATGGTCGCCAGCTCAAGCATGGTCTTCGAATCGAGGAAGCCCGTGCGGCTGACGGCGCGTTGCAGCAGCATGCCGATGCGCATTTCGATGAGCATGTCGGTGGAATCGGTTGCGGCGGGGCTGTCGGTGCCCAGGCCAACGCGCAGGCCAGCGCGGCGGAATTCGTCAAGCGGCGCCACGCCCATGCCCAGCTGCGCATTGATGCGCGGACAGGACGCAACCGACACGTCGTATTCGACCATCTTGCGGATGTCATGGTCTTCGGCGTAGACCCCATGCACGATCATGACGTTGTCGCTTTCGAAGGCGCCCCAGTTCAGCGCATAGTTGATGGGCGTCGTGCCCGTGGGCAGCCACGGCGGAACCTCCACGAAACCGCGCTTGGAATCCATCTGATGGACCGAGAACGGCGAGGAGCCGTAGCGCACGAAATCGCATTCCTCGCGGTCGCCGGCAAGGCGCAGCGCCACGGGCAGGTTCTCACGCGTGGCAAGGTCGGACACCTTGCGGAAAATCTCAGGGTGGCAGTTGAACACCGGAGCAGGGGAAACGCCAATGGTCACGCGGTCTGCATCGGCCTCGCTGCGCCAATGCATCACGTCGTTTTCGGCCATGCGCATGGCGAAATCCACGCGACGACGATCCATCGCGCCCACCTCGCGGTACACGACGCTGCGCATGCCCAGCTTATTGGTCGCGGTGCAGCTGGCACCGGTCGACGTGATGTCGGCCACGGTGGTGATACCGCTCGAAAGCGCTTCCAAACCGCCCAAAATGGCCGAGTCGAACCAATCCGCCGCGTCGAGCTTACCCTGAAGATCTCGCATGGCCATAATCCACGTGGCGTAAGGCACATCGTGCACCAGGCCGCGCAGAACGGCGTTTTCCAGATGGGTATGCAGGTCGACGAAGCCGGGCAGCAGCGCAGCCGAGCCATAATCGACCACCTGCTCATCGGGGTAGCGCAGCTTGAGCATGCTCGCCTCGCCGACGTCGCGGATAACCCCGTCGCGAACGAGCACGGCGCCGCCAAGAATGGGATCTGCAGTTATGGGAAGCACATATTGCGCGCAAAGAAGCATGATGTGGCCTCGCTGATAGGTATCGTTTCGTTGGCCCTCCATGATACCACCAGCGCAGGCCCTATCGCACGCAGCCGCCGGCTTCCACGAAAGCAACGCGGCAAACGGCGCCGGGCGGCGACGCGATTCTTTCCCTCCCCCACCATCACGTCGGCCGTCCGCATGCAAGAAAGGCCCACCGCGACCGCGGCGCGTGATCGTTTCCTCGGAGGCCCTTCTATTTACAATGAGCAGCCGCCCAGCCCGCGACATGAAAGCGCCCCTCCGCATCATCGCGAAGGGGCGCTCGATTAAACGGCGTTCAAGCCCGGCGCTTCTTTACCGCACCGCCCATTAGAAGCAGAAGCAGGGCGCATAGAGCAATCGAAGATTGGCATTCGTGCTGTTTATGCATCTATCGTAGTCGATGTTTCCAGCTTTGCCATAAGCGAAGAAATTACTGCTTTCGGCCTTGAGCACAACCGTCCTCGTCCACAAAAGGTAATCAGTGTGGCAATCCGAATCTCTAGTGACGAAGTTGTATCCAGTTCTTGAGGTGCTCATCGATGCGATAGTGCCGTTCTTGACAGTGCCATTCTTCTTGTTGGAATTAGTGGCTCCGTGATACTTGAAGTATTGGTACTGGGAACCATCGGAGCTCAGCACGTCGATCGAGCGGTCCTCTAAATCGCCATCATCATCGCGAGCCCACAAAGGCTCCGTTCCACTCATCTCGCTGACCGAGGCTAGCCAAAATGCCATCGATTCCGAAACCGTATGTGCATTATCCTTGGTCAATTGCGCATTAATCGCCTTCGAGTTCGGCTCAACGCAGTTCTTGTTAACCATCTTGATATCGGAATAGAGCTTCGATCCCAAATCGGCGCCGGCGGCTTCGCTGTTCAGATATTTGTTCATGTCCGTCTGCGTATACGAATACCAATCGCCGAAACCCAGCGATCTAGTCGACCTCGCCGCCGTCGACATCATGAAGGTCAGAGCCGATCCGTCGTTGTCGTGGCTGCCGACGTTCACGATGCGGAACTCGCAGAAGCTGTTGGGATCCTCGGTGGAATTGCCGGTGCCATTCTTCACGGGGTTGGTATACAAGTGCACGCTATCGGTGAGGCAGTAGTAGGTGTACGCGACCTTTGCGGCCGTATCGCCGGCGCGAAGCCTGGACACGTCGAACAGAATCTGCGCACGGTTCTTAACCACGTGCTTGTCGGGGTTCAGCCGGCAATCCTCATTGTTGACCTTGCCAGAAACATTTTCGGCATTTCCGTCGGTCGACTTGTACGCATCCGCCAGCCAATACGAGTCCAGGACGGAGCTCTCGGCCTCGGTCCAGCGGGCGTACAGCGTGATGTCGGAGGTCACGGCCGTGCTGC
>CAVBPP010000073.1:0-8661 GCA_963597295.1 Paratractidigestivibacter sp.
AGCGTGGCGTATCGGCTGGCTGCCGGGCGCGTGCCCTTCGATCTGCACGCCTCAACGGGCGGAGTCGAACCAGCCGCGGCTCAGTCGCCGTATCGTGTGAAGTCGGCTTCCGAGCCCGATTTGCCGCAGATGGCGCATGCCGGCGAAGAAGCCATCGAATCCGTTCTGCTGCGCGAGCCGGAAGTGGCGGTCGCTGTCGATCAAGCCTGCTCAAAGCTTGACGATCCTGCGGAGTCGGAAGACGTGCGTGCTGCGTTATCCCAGGTAGACGAGCTTTTTGCTCAGGTGATCATGGACTGCTTGGCACGCCGTCAGGCAGACCGTCCCGACGCCGCCGCCGTGCGCGATGCCCTCGGCGCCTTCGCCCGCCGCTATGCGGAAAACGTTGAGAGGGCCTTGCTTGGCAATCCGCTCATTCCGTGCGTCCCCGGCGAACTGACTGGAGCGGGCGCTTCCGATGAGCTTTCGCCGCTTACCATCGCTCGCCTTGTTTGCAAGATGGTTTCCGGCGTTGCAGTGATTGCAATAGCCGTCTCAGCTGGAGTTTTCGCAAACGATGCCGCATTCAATGCTGCCTCTGCGGTTTTCACGGGCGCGGGGAGGCTGCCGGGCGTTTTGGCGGCTATTGCGTTGATGTTGCCCGAGGCGCTCGGCGCCGCGGCGGCGTTGCTTGCCGGCAGACGCGGCAAAGGGGCTGCTTTCGCGTGCGGAACTGCTGTTTTGGCGATTGCTGCCATTTGCGTCCGGATGGGTTTTTCCGCACTGAACCTTGACGCCGACATTGCAGGATTCGTCGAGCGCGCCCTTTTGGCCTGCGCTGCGACCGGTTGGTTCGGCTTGGTGGCGGATTTCTGTTTCAGGCCGGCCAGCGGAAGGCCGGCTAAAGGGCGGCAAACGCGAAGGACGGCGCTTGCGGGCGCTTCGCAAAGCCGTGGCAGCCTGCATAGCGCAACCGCCGGGCAGCTTGAGGGTGCCGGGTTAAATAAATCTTCGATAACAAGCGAGGATTCTCACGAAAATCCGGTAAAATCATGCGCAGATTACGAAATTAACCCCGATGATGACGAACAAGAAAGGTGCTAGCACGTGACATCGCAAGCAACGCCATGCGGCGTCCTGTTCGACATCATGAAGCGTCACGGGGGAATCAGCCACAAAGAGCTTTCGCGATTGATTCTTTCCGGGCGACCTCTTGCGGACGGCAAAAGCCCGCTTTCCCGATCCGATGACAGAACCTGGGTGTCGCGTTTCATTGTGCATGCGCCCGTCGGGTCGCTGCAAGAGCGCTATTTCTGCGATTGGGGCGTCGGGGCGCTTCGCATTTGCGCACGACTTCGTTCCAACGAGGGTCGCAATCTTGATCCGGAATCGGTGCTTGACCTGGTGTATCGTCAAGCTGCGGAACCCATGTGCGCGGCGCTTTCGGCGTGCAACCAGAATGTGACGCTCTACAACAACACGATGGAGCGCGTGGCACATGGAGAGGGCTTCACCGCAGAGGAGCGCGCCGAGCTTGCAATGGTCATGTTCGTGGCCGTGGCCTGCTGCGCCAACGCACGCCGTGCGACGGCCTATCTGAACGACTACGTTCGCTCGATTCATGGCGGCCGTCTGGTTACCGTTTCGACTTCCGTTGGCAGCGCGGCTTCCTCGGCGCCTCTGGCACCTGCGCGCGCCCTCGGCGTTCTGCGCGTTGTGGATGGCCTGGTCGCAGGCGATATTCATTGGGCGCAACCAGGGACGGACGGCTTGGAGATTGGCGCTTTGGCGCTTGGCGATGGCGATATCACCAACGTGGGCCCTGGCGTTTCGGGGCATCATGCGCGATTGTTCTGCAACGAAGAGGGCGTATGGCAGGTTCAAGATTTGGGAAGTCGGGATGGAACCGTTGTGATCAGCGGCGCGGACCGAGCTGAAACCGTCATTGCCGAGCCCGGCCGCAAATTCGCCGAACCAGGTGAGCCTTATGAAGTGCGCCCCGGAGATGAGCTGGTGTTGGCCGGCACCACAAGATTCCTGCTCATTGAAGGCATCGCCGAATAGGGAAATCTTAGGGATGCGTCGAGCCTTCGGCTCTCTCAAATAAGGGTTGAGCTTTCGCTCAACTCCATGAAACCCGGCTATCTAGTTATCGCTGCGGCACGATTTTCGTGGGTGCGAAGCGTTAGCTCGCACATGAATAGGTTGCGCCGCCAGGCGCAATCACTCTATTTTCATGCTTGCGGGGGTGAATACGTCATAGCGAACGGCTTTCCCCGCGATCGAATACCCCGGCTTCATTCCCGCTAGCAGGGCGCCCTTCGCCGGACGCTTCACAACAACCTTGCGAGGACCTGCGCAAACGGCGGCGCGCAAAAGTTCTTCCTCTTGCTGGCAGGGTGCTTCCAAATGGTGAAGCACCTGGAACTTCTTCTTCACCGAGGCGCTTTTGGCGCGGGCGGGAAACATTGGGTCAAGGTACACCACGTCGGGCGCGTTGCCGTCGCCGTGCGCAATTTCGTGTAAAGCATCCAAGCTATCTCCGCAGGTCAAATGCATGCGTGAGACAATTCCCGCCAAACGTGAATCTTCAGCTGCGCGTGCAAGGCCGTCCACTAGCAGCGCCGCTATCGTTTCATCCCGCTCGAACAGGTGCACCTCGAATCCGGCGGCGGCAAGCAGCAGGGAATCTTCGCCGAAACCCGCCGTGGCGTCGATTGCAACGGGGTGCTCGCAACCTTTCGCTTTCGCCGCACGCACTAGCAGCTCGCGGGAAAGCTTGCCTGGCGCGATGCGCGGCAGCATGCGGGCCAAATCGCAGGTCAGCTCAAGTCCGTCTCCGATCAACGTTAAAGCACCATTCCGGCGTTCAAGTTTCACGCCGCCGCAATTCGCGCTTTCACGTATGGAATCGCCGCTGGCTGAACGTGCACCTCTAACGTTATCGCCATCCGCGAGTTCGCGTTCCGCCTCGCAGCTCTCTGCGCATACGTTCTTCACGCCGTAACCTGTGCCTTCTCCAGCCAAAATCAGCCCACAAACACCATTAGCCGCGGCGCTCGATCATGCGCACGACCAGTGCGGCGGACTGGCGGGCGGCCTGAGTCTCGAACGTCGGGTAGTCAATCGAGGAAGATCCGTCGGCCTTGTCCGAAATGGCGCGCACGATGGCGCAGGGCACGCCGGAAAGGTAGCATGCTTGTGCGATGGCGGCGCCTTCCATCTCGCAGCACTTCGCGCCGAATACCCCGGTGATATGGGCTTTCTCGGCTTCATCGCGGATGAATCGGTCGCCGGATGCCACGCGTCCCGTATGCGTGTTCAGCCCAAGCTCGTCAGCCGCCAGCAGCACTTCGTTCGAAAACGCCGGGCTGCACGGGAAGGCAAGCGTCTGAAGTCCGGGCGTTTGCCCCAGGTCGTAGCCTAAGTTCGCTACGTCCATGATGTGGTTCACGGCGTCAGTTGCCACCACGATGTCGCCGATGTTGATCGATGCGTCCAGCGACCCGGCGATACCCGTGTTCAGCACCGCCGCCACGTCGAAATCGTCGATCATCACGCGCGCGCACACCGCGGCGTTCACCATGCCCACGCCGCATTCGGCAAGCACGACGGTCGTGCGACCGATAACGCCGATGTTGAAATCCATGCCCGCGATATGCCTGACGTGCGGATCCATGGTCTTCTTCATTTCCTCAAGCAGAAGCTCTATCTCAACATCCATCGCGCCGATGATGCCGATGACCTTGCCGCTATTTTGCATAGGGTAACTCTCTTTCGGATAATGCCGACGTACGGCGAATAACTTACGAATGACCTGCGAAAACGAACGAAATCTAGTTCAGCAGCGCCGGGTAGTGCGTGTGCGCATCGTCAAGGCGGGAAAGCGTGTTCTCGACGTAGCGGCGCGCCCACCATTTGGCTTGCGCCAGGTCGGAATCGTGGTAGTTGCCGCATTCCTCTGGCTTGGCTCCGGGAATCTCGCCCTCGAAGTCGCGGCAGAACTCGAACATGCGCAGCACGACGTCCGCCACATCGGCGGGCTCAAGCGCCCCGAAAACAACCAGGTAGAAACCCGTGCGGCAGCCCATCGGCCCGAAGTAGATGGTGCGGTCGGACCATTCGGCATCGTTGCGCAGGAAGGTTGCGCCCAAATGCTCGATGGCATGCACCGCGGCCGTATCCATGACCGGCTCGCGGTTCGGTGCGGTCATGCGCAGGTCGAACGTGGTGGTCACGCAACCGGTGCCTGCGTCCTCGTCGCTGCGCGAAAGGTACACGCCCGGTTCAAGCTGCATGTGGTCAACGGAAAAGCTGGCGATGCGTTCCATACGAAACTCCTGTTCAACGATGTGCGGAAGCCAAGCCTTAAGGCCGGCACGCAAAATTTCCGCCAACCATTGTACCGTGCCAGCCCCCGATTTCACGTGCCGCTTCCCTGGATGTTTCGCGAAGAACACTTCCTCGCGATACCATATGCATCAAGCGAAACCTCCCCGGACAAGGAGCCACCCATGGACGTCACCCGCAAACGCTACCTGCAACTGCTCTCGCGCAGCTTCCCCACGCTGGAACTGGCATCGGCTGAGGTCATCAACCTGAGCGCCATCATGAACCTTCCCAAGGGCACGGAATTCTTCGCCTCCGACATCCATGGCGAGGCCGAGGCGTTCAGCCATATCCTGCGAAACGGGTCGGGCTCCATCCGCCTGAAGGTTGACGAAGTGTTCGGCGATACCTTATCTGACGAGGAAAAACGCAGCCTTTGCACACTCATTTACTATCCGCGCGAAAAAGCGAAGATCATGCTTGCCGCCGCCCCCGACGAATCTGCTTGGTACGCAACTTATGTGCCGCGCCTGGTCGCTGTCGTGCGTCGTGCCGCTCAGAAGTACACGCGCAGTCGCGTGCGCAAGCAGCTTCCCGTCGAGTTCGCTTACTTGCTTGAGGAACTGATCGAGCAGGACGTTAACGGCGCCGACAAGGAAGCCTACTACGATGGCATCGTCGATGCGGCGGTGCGCACCGGTCGTGGCCTTGACCTGGTTGAGGCGCTTGCGCAGGCCATTCAGCGTTTGGCCATCAGTCAGCTGCACATCGTCGGCGACATCTACGACCGCGGCCTGCGCCCGAGGTGGTCATGGAAACCCTGATCAACCACCACAACGTCGACATTCAGTGGGGCAATCACGACATCGTGTGGATGGGCGCGTCGCTCGGCCAACGCGGCTGCATCGCCAACGTCGTGCGCATCTGCTCCCGTTACGGCAACCTGTCCATCTTGGAGGACGCCTACGGCATCAATATCCTGCCGCTTGCCACGTTCGCCCAGGAAGCCTACAAGGATGATCCATGCGTCGGATTCGGCCTGAAGGGCAACCCCGACCTGTCGCCGGCTGAGCTGGAGCTGAACAGAAAGATTCAGAAGGCCATGGCGATCATCCAGTTCAAAGTGGAGGCTACGCTCATCGCGAAATACCCCGGCTTCGGTTTGGACGATCGCAACTTGCTTGACAAGATAGATTTCGAACGCGGCACCGTTGTGCTCGACGGTACGGAATACGAGCTTACCGACAAAGTGTTCCCGACCGTCGACCCGGCGAACCCCTATCAGCTGACGCCGGAGGAGGAAGAGGTGGTGGGCCGCCTTGAGGCCGCCTTTGTTGGAAGCGAGAAATTGCAGCGCCACATGCGCTTTTTCTTGGAAGCGGGCAGCCTGTACAAGGTTTGCAACGGCAATCTGCTGCTGCATGCCTGCGTGCCCCTCAACGACGACGGCAGCCTGAAAGAGGTGGACATTTACGGCGAAACCTACAAGGGCCGTGCGTTGTACGACATCTGCGACCGGTATGTGCGTGCCGCGTTCTTCAGCCACGACGACGCCGAGCGCGAGCGCGGCCGCGACCTGCTGTGGTATCTCTGGCTGGGACAAGGAAGCCCGCTTTTCGCCAAGAGCAAGATGGCCACGTTCGAGCTGTACCTAATCGCTGATAAGCCCGCTCGCAAGGAGGTCAAGAACGCCTTCTATAACCTCATCGATGACCCTGCGGTAATCGCCGGCATCTTCGAGGACTTCGGCATGGACCCGGAAACCTCGCATATCATCTGCGGACATGTGCCCGTGAAGGTGAAGGATGGGGAAGACCCGGTCAAATGCGACGGACGCGTTCTGATGATCGACGGCGGCTTCTCTCGCGCGTACCAGCCGACCACGGGCATTGCGGGCTACACGCTCATCAGCAACTCGTATGGCTTCATTTTGGCTGCTCACGAGCCGCTCGATTCCAAGGAAGCCGCCGTTTCCGACGAGATGGACATCCACAGCAGCCGACGCGTGGTCGAGCGCGTCACTAAGCGCACCCTCGTGCGCGACACGGACACCGGAGCCGAAACCCGCCAACGCATCGAAGCGCTAGAAGAGCTGATGGCAGCCTACCGAACCGGAGAAATCCAAGAGCGCCCCGTTTCGTAAAGCCAGGGTCGCGCAATACGCCTTCAGGTAAGGATTGAACTTTCGCATGACCCCGCCTTTATAGCGGGGTTTCTTCGTGTATTGCAACATTTACGTTAAGCGCACGTAATGTTTGGGTAAAATTGCACCTGTACGACTTCCGTCGACTATGCAAAACGAGGTGCTGCGTGGCTCTTACGTTCATGTCATTCATCGATCAGGCAATGGCCCAGCCGGTCCTGTTCGTCATCTTGGCCCTGGTCATTGGCGTGACCGCTGTTTCTGGCGCCACGGATGCCCCCAACGCCATCTCAACCGTAGTCTCCACGCGTTGTCTGAAGCCCGGCGTCGCCATCGGTCTAGCTGCCGTGTTCAACTTCGTCGGCTTGGTCGGCATGACCTACATTTCCACCGCCGTAGCGAAAACCATGTTCGGCATGGTCGATTTCTCCGGCGATACCCAATCGGCTCTATTGGCCCTGATGGCAGCTATGATCGGCGCCATCTTATGGGGGTGCATCTGCTGGGTCTTCGGAATCCCGTGCTCTAAGTCGCACTCGCTCATCGCCGGCATCACTGGCGGCGCCATCGCGCTCAACGGACTTGCGGGCGTTATTCCCTCCGAGTGGGTCAAGGTCATTTACGGCATGGTGTTTTCCCTGGTCGCAGGTTTTATTTTAGGTTGGATATTCACCCGTGTGATAGAACGGGCCTTCGCCGCCGTCAATCGGCAGGTGGCCAATAGCGCATTCGTTGTCATTCAGGATATTTGCGCGGTCGCTCTTTCGTTCCTTCATGGTGCGCAAGATGGCCAGAAGTTCATGTCCATCGCCATGCTGGGCGTGGCGCTTTCGTTCGGCTCCTCCACGCCCGACAGCTCGGGTTTTCCGTTATGGCTGATGATCGTATGTTCGGCCGCCATTTCGCTCGGCACCATCGTCGGTGGCAAGCGCATCATCAAATCGGTAGGTATGGATATGGTCAAGTTGGAGAAATACCAGGGCGTGGCCGCCAACTTCTCCACTACGTTCACGCTGCTGTTCGCAAGCTTGACCGGTATGCCCGTCTCCACGAGCCACTGCAATACCTCGGCCATCATGGGCGTTGGTGCCAGCAAGAACATCAAGCGCGTGAACTGGGGAATCGCTAAGAACATGCTGCTCGCTTGGGTTATTACGTTTCCGGCCTGCGGTATTATCGGCTTTGTTCTGGCAAAGCTGTTCATGCTGCTTGCGTAAGCGAGAGCTTTCAAGCTACAGAGCCTGAAGCCCCGATTCCCTACGAAGGAATCGGGGCTTCATCGTTTTTAATACGTTTTGTGGCCTAAACAGGTTAGGGAAGAGAAGGCCAAAGTTCGGGGCTTGCGATCAATCGAAATCCCGACTGGCCGGCATAGCCAGCCAGTCTCGAATAAGCCCTTACGAAGCGCTCTTTCGCAACGACCCGCTAATGGCCTTCATCAGGAAATCTTCCACCAGGCGATACTTCTGGTTTGCGCCTTCCTTCAGCGTGATCGAGCAAATGGGGACCCCTATTTGCTCGGCGGGGCTGATGGGCACGATGGTGAAATCGGAGGGCTGCTGCGTCGAAAGCGGGAAGATGGCTGAGAAGAAATACCCGTTTTCCGAGGTCATGAAGCTCGGGTCGTTTTCGGATAGCGATTCGACGTCGCGGATATTCGAGATGAGCCCGCGTTTTTTGTACATGAGCAGGATGGACTCGTTGAACGTATCGCAGATAGGCGACATGCCGGCGGGATAGTCGGCAAGGTCGGCTAGCGTGACGAGCTGCTTGCTCGCGAGCGGATGGTTGCGCGAGATGCAAATGCCGGTGGGCAACGTGCCGATGGCCAGGCAGTTCACCATTGGGTGCTCATATTTACCGATGGTGATGAGCGAGCAGAATTCCTTTTGCTCAAGCTCCTGTTGCGCGCGAGCGGGGCTCACGGTCGAAATCTGAACGTCGAAGCCGGTGTTCTGCGAGATGAACACTGAAAACGCCCTGCAAAGCCCCTCGTTGTTCAGGAAGTTCGGCGACGCAAGCCCTATGTTGAACTTCAGGGGCGAAGTCGGCTGGGTTTGTTCGCCGCGGGCGAAGGCCTCAAGCCCTTCAAATGCCTCGATGACCGGGAAGGCTCGCTTGTAAAAATCCATGCCCAGCTGCGTGGGCTGCGCGCCGTGGTTCGAGCGAGTGAACAGCTTCTCGCCGAAATCTCGCTCCAAGTCTCCGAT
>CAVBPP010000074.1:0-13569 GCA_963597295.1 Paratractidigestivibacter sp.
CGTGTGCATCCACACCGGGTACGGGCCCGCGCCTTCGCGATTTACCAGCAGCACCGAGTAAACGTACACCATGAAGCCTAGGAAGAACGTGAATAGCGTGGCGAACAGCGTCATGCCGAACGCAGGGTTGTCGGGGCTTAAGCTGTAGACGAAGTCCTGCAGGGTGACGTCGACCCCGTTAGGGTAGGTGGCGAACAGGCCTTTCAAGATGTCCATGGCGTTCCTTTCGCAATGTTGGCGATGGCGGGTATAAGGCTGTTCCGAGCCTTGTCTATACGCGTATAGTATTTCTAGTTTCCTATACGCGTCAAGGATTATTTTTTGCTAGGATGGACCCAATCGGTTCGAAAGGAAGAACATGGCGCGCCCGAAAAACGAAGAGTTGAAAGCGAAGATCATCGCTACTGTCGAGAGGCAGTTCATGACGCAGGGCTACAACGCCACCTCATATCGAAGCATTGCCGAGGAATGCGGCATCAGCCGCACGCTGGTGCAGTACCACTTTCCCAAAAAGGAGAAGCTGGCCGAGGCGTTCATGTCGAACGTGCTGGAAAAATGCATTGCCGAGCTGGGGCTTTCTGAAGCTGATCTGCTTGGCAATTTCGAGGCCGTGAAAGCCGTGGGCGTGCGGTATTTCCAGAAGCTCGTTGCCGAGGAGGGGTCGCGACGGTTTTTGCGCGACGTGCTGGAAAGCCGGGATATGACCGGCGACATTCTAGCGTTCAACCTTGATTGGGCGTTGTCGCATGTGGCCCCCGCTTCCGCGAAAACCGACAGCTTGCGCTTGCAGCGCAACATCGTGCTGCATATGGGAGGCTTCTACGAGCTGCTGTATTGGTCGCTGAAGCGCTGCGAGCAAATGGATATCGAAGGCGAGCTGGGCCTGGTCGTCGATTCATTCAAAGAGGCACTTGCGCAATAGGCGCACCGCGGAGCCGCGCCGCACTTGCGAGCCAAAGAAAATACGCTTAATCAGCAGGGGTCCGCCTCTGGTATAGAGACGGACCCCACGTGCAATCAGGCTATTTACAGCTGACGAAGTTTGTCTGCCTGCCGTTTCTGCGCAGTCCTACAGCGCGTCGTACGCCTCATCGGTCACCGATTCACACCACTCGTTGGAAGTGTCCTCGCCGGGGCAGTCGAAGGCCAGGTGGCTGAACCAGCTGTCTGCCGTCGCGCCGTGCCAGTGCTTCACGTTCGCGGGAATCTCCACTATGTCGCCGGGCTTAAGTGCGCGGGCGGGCTTGCCTTCCTCCTGGTACCAGCCGTGGCCTTCCACGCAGATAAGCACCTGGCCGCCGCCTTTGCTGGCATGGTGGATATGCCAGTTGTTGCGGCAGCGCGGCTCGAAGGTGACGTTGAAGATGGGCAGGTAGCCCTCGCCTGGTGCGATGACGGGCTTCAGGTATGAATTGCCGATGAAGTACTGCGCGAAGCCGGTGTTCGGCTCGCCCATGCCGAAGATGCCGCCGTGATTCTCCTGGTCGGAGGCGTCCGCGTACACTTCCTTCGCCATGTTGAAGGCGGCCCAGGCGTTCGGCCAGCCGGCGTAGAAGGCGATGTGCGTCAGAATTTCGGCCATCTCGGTTTGGCTGACGCCGTTGGCGCGGGCGGATTGCAGGTGATATTTCAGCGAGCTGTCGGTGATGCCCTTGCCGATGAGGGCGCTGATGGTGACGATGCTGCGCAGCTTCAGCGGCAGCTGGCCCTCGCGATCCCACACCTCGCCGAAAAGGATGTCGTCGTTTAGGTGGGCGAATTCAGGGGCGAAGGTGCCCAACGCGTCGTGACCTGCGGTTTGCTTTGCCATGGTGTGCCTCCTTGCGGGCGGGCGCGGTGCGTTTCGCGTGCAGGCTGCGTGCGGCTTGCGTGCGTTCTGCGCCCGGCTTGGTCGTTGCTTTCAGTTGCCGAAACCCGTTATACAACTTGGAGTTTGCTTCAAGGCAAGGGGAAGTTAGCGGGGCTTTCGATGGGGTCCCCTCGAAAGCATAGCTTGCATGTGGGATTCCCTATTTGCTGTGAAGAGGCTGCGAACGTGAGCAGGGCACTGGGTCCGTGCCGATGTCTTACGATGTCTTGCGACGCCTTGCGATGTCTTGCGCCCCCGGCCTCGCCTCCCGCGATCCTTCGTTGCGCCGATGGGTCGCGCTGTTTCAATTTTGACCCGCCGGGAATGTTGTACAACACATTCGCGGTCGGCACCTCTACTGTAGTGTGACGAATATTACGAGTGATGCCGCGCTTGCGACATCAAGGCGATGGGGGATTTACGGTATGCGAGAAAGGAAAGCGCAGCGGATTTTGCTGGCGGTCGACGACGGGGTGCGCGCGAAGCGGCTTCGTTCGCTGCTTGGCGAATGTGATTCCGCAGCCGGCTTCAAAATCGAATCATGCGCAGTTGACCAGGCTGTCTCTTGTGTTGGTAAGCGTGATTTTGACGTGCTGATCATCGACGTTGCGGCAAAGGATGGCGAAGCCTCCGGCGTTCAAGCAGTTCGCGCGCTGCAGGATGCTTCCGCCGATAGGACGCCCACCTCGGCCGGCAGGACGTCTGCTTCGCCCGCGTCGCCCTGCCCGCAGGTCGTCTACCTCGCAACGCCTGAAACCTATACTTGCACCGTGTATCAAACCGAGCATTGCTACCTGTTGATGGAGCCGTATTCGGCCGCGGACGTCGCTGCGGCGCTTGATAAGGCCGCCCGCTTGCGCGCCGAAGCGCAGCCCACGACATTGGCCCTGCGCTGCGACGGATCGGTGCATATCCTTACCGCCGAGAAAATCGCCTTCATAGAGAGCGTCGGCCGAAAAGTGCGCGTGACCTGCGTAGACGGCGAACAAATGGAAACGTATGCGACGCTCGCCGTCATCGAGGATCAACTGGCGCCTGCCTTCATTCGCTGTCATAAGCGGTATTTGGTGAACGCTAGCTGCATCGTCCGCCTTGACGGCGCCGCATTGCTTCTGACCACGGGCGACGTCGTCGCGGTAAGCCAGCGGAGGTTGCCGGGCGTGCGAGAGATTTTGGCGAGTTGCTGAGAAGCTGCGGTTAAAGCGCGCTTTGCGGATAAAAGCGGGCGCGTCGGTCGATGACCCTAAAAGTGAGTGGTAGCTTGGGAACGGATTGGGCCGCAGGCGGATTTTATGTGGCCGTATTGCTGTTCGGAATGCTGTGTCGAAGGTTGCTCAGGTCCGCGATGGTCCCTTGTTTGATAGGCGCTGGGGTTGCAGTGCTGTTTTGGATCTGCAACCTTCGAAACGTTGACAAGGCGTTTTCTTCTTGCCGTGGTTGGCTAGCTTGGTTGAGTCCTGCTTGACGTCTGGGCCTTACCCCGCCAATTCGCGCAGCAGCTTGATCTCGGCCGCGTATCCGGGCAGTTCGTTGGGTGTTTCCAGAATGAAGGGCAGGTCGTGCAGCTGAGGATGCGTCACGATGCGCGAGAACGCTTCGGTGCCGATGTGGCCCTCGCCGATGCGCTCGTGGCGGTCTTTGCGGGCGCCGCAGGGGTTTTTCGAGTCGTTGAGGTGCACGGCGCGCAGGCGCTCGATGCCGACGACGCGGTCGAATTCCTCCAACACGCCGTCAAGGTCGTTCACGATGTCGTAGCCTGCGTCGTGAACGTGGCAGGTGTCCAGGCAAACGCCCAGGTGGTCGGCTAGATTTACGCGCTCGATGATGGCTGCCAGCTCCTCGAAGCTGCGTCCGACCTCGGTGCCCTTGCCGGCCATGGTCTCCAGCAGCACTGTGGTGGTTTGCGCGGGTTGCAGCACCTCGTTGAGCAGGCTCGATATCAGCTCAATTCCCGCCTCTGCCCCTTGCTTCACATGGCTTCCGGGGTGGAAGTTGTAGTAGTTGCCGGGCACCGATTCCATGCGCACCAGGTCGTCGGCCATGCACTCGCGGGCGAACTCGCGAGCGGCGGGCTTGTCCGAGCAGGGGTTGAGCGTATACGGCGCATGCGCGACCAGCTTGCCGAAGCTATTCTCGGTCATGAGCTGGCGCAATGCGGCGACATCTGCCGGGTCTATGGCCTTCGCGCGCCCGCCGCGCGGGTTGCGAGTGAAGAACGCGAACGTGTTCGCCCCGATGGAAAGCGCTGCCTTGCCCATGGCTTCGAAGCCCTTCGAGGTGGATAAGTGGCATCCAATGGTTAGCATGAGCTGGTCCTTTCGGCGGGGTGGTACATGGGTTGCGTGCTTGCTGCAGCATGGCGGCCGCGCGAGCGCTTTCGCTCATCGGCGTTCCGTGCGCTGCCTGCGGGCGGCTTGTGGGCCTTGCGCGTAGATGATGCGGCATCGTTGTGCCGCTTGATTCTAGCAAACGGATTGCGGGATTGCCCCGTAACAGATGATTTTGCGCGACCTGGGGAAACGTAAATATAAGCAGATTACATTTAAATAAAATATGCCAAATTGTGCACCGTTTTTCAAGTTGTGCGGTGCTTTTAGGCGCTCAAGAGTGCTTTTGGCGGTTGTTTGCTTGCTGAATAGAGACATGGCTTGGCGGCGGTATGGCGAATGGCCAGGTGACGGTAAGTCTAACCTAACAAACGGACGGCCAATCTACCGCACAACTTGAAAAACGGTGCAGGAAACTGCAAATTCCATTGCAGAGTACGTTGGCTGAGCGATCCGACGGGGCATCGGCATCGCAAGAACCCGTCTTGTTGTTGCTCGCAGTCTACTTCTTATGCCGCCGCGGCCGATTGACCAGTTTCGGGACCGGTGCGCAGAACCAAACCGCCGTGCCCAAAATCTCTATGCTGCTGAACCCGGCGTTCCCCCCGGTGCGCTCGATGATCTGCGGCTGGAATGAAGGATCATGCGAGTCGGGCGTGATGACGATGCGCTCGTCGTCGACGCGGATGCACTTGAGCGTGGCTTCGGAGCCATCGACGCGCAGCACAACGATCCTGCCATCCACAATCGCTTTCTGATCAGGGTCGATAAGCGCCAAGTAACCGTTGGGCACGATGCGATTCATCGAGTTGCCGTTTACGCGCAGGAAGAAGCAGTTCGGGTATCGTGCGATCAAGCTTGTCGGAACCTCGACATATTCAGTCACGGGAATCATCTCGAGCGGTGTGCCGGCGGCGATCGATCCGTAGAGCGGGGCATTTTGAGTGCGCACGATGTCGCCCGAGCCGAGCGTACGCGCGAATCCTCCCTTGTTCCCGTAGAAATCGTCGAGCGTTAGATGGGGGTATTGCTCGATGATGTGCAGAAGCGTGGCCTTCCGCGGCATCTGCCCTCTGGTCTCCCAGGCAGAAACGGTGGTTTGCGCGACTCCGGCCATCTTAGCGAACTCGGTTTGCGTTACACCAAGATCTTCTCGGATGGCGGCAATATTGTCGCCCATGTAGACGTTTTCGGTGTGCTGGCTTTTCTTTATCGATTTCATGGGTTCAGCGTATCAAACGAAATGACCGGCACGTTTCCGGGTGCGCTTTTTACCTGTTAAACTTAGTAAGACCGCCTAAAAGAAAGGACGCCGATGAAAAGCTGGCTGCAACAGGCGCGCGAGGAATCGGGCCTGACCGTGGAGCAATGCGCCGCCACGATCCATCAGCCGGTGGAGGTGTACTTGCAGATAGAGCAGCGCCCGGGCACCATCAATCTCAACGAGCTGCGTGCGTTGGTCGGTGTGTTCGATACCCGTTCTCAAAAACGAGTCAGAAAAGCGCTCGCGGGGATGATGGCGTAGGGGACGGCGCGCCCTTTTGGATTAGGTCGCGAACTTTGGCGGCGGCCGGTTGCGATATTCCGTGGCGCTGGCGCAGGATAGCTTCAAAGGCTATCCTTTTGGTGATGACCAGGGATGATTCTTCGATTATTGACTTAAAGTTCCGTTCAATTCAATAGCTAGTAATTTTCAAAAACGGCTGGGATTCTGCTTGCGAACAAACGTGCGCTGTGATACACTTGTTCGCATCACATGAGCCAGTGCAGGTGCGTTTCGCGGCGGGGAAGGGCTTGCGAAATCGTCCATAGCGGCGCTTGTTTCCGGAGCGCCCACACAACGCCTGCAAGATCCTCTAAACCACGGAATAACGGTATTTGCATGCCGAGTTTGCGCATGCTAGAATATCGTTGTACGAAATTGAGGGATCGTACATGTACGAATTGGCTATCGCGGAGCATGCGATGAAGCATGGGCTGACGCAAGAGGAAATCACCTACGCCTGGGAGCATCTGGTCGCCATTCGCTTCAGGGAGGCTCCTAACGAGGAAGAAGCTATTGCTATCGGGATATTGCCTGATGGTTCAGTTGCGGAAGTTGTTGCGCTAACGACGAAAGGGCGCACGGTTGTTTTCCACGCCATGACTCCGCCAACGCGAAAGGCTTTGATTGAGGTCGGTTTGAAAAGGAGGTAATGATGAAGGTTTTGACTGCTAAAGAAGTTGAAGAGCAATTTGGCCTCAGCGAGGAACGCCTTGATCAGCTTGAAGCGGATGCGACTGCTGGAATTTTCCATGGCGAACCCGTTGGCCCGGTGATTTATGGGCCAGGGCGGCCGCTTATGTTCGATGAGGAGATGAAGCAGGTCGGCTTCAAGGAGCCCCCGCGCGTGATCGCCCTCATCGACGCTCGGGCGGCTGAGCTTGGGATGAAACGGTCGGAGTACCTGCGGCATTTGGTGGCCGAAGATCTGAAGCAGGCTGGCATTGCCTGAAGGCCTGGCGTGTAATCTGCGCGATTCGGATTTGTTTGCCTGCGGCCGGCAACGGGTGTTTGCTATGATTTACCGGTGCATTCAAGCCTATGCAGGTGCAGTGCGCTTTGCTGTGTTGTCGCCTGCTGTTTTGTGAAGAAGGAAGGCTATGACCCAACATTTAACCGAGCGCGATGTCCGCGGTATCGCGGAATATGCGCGCATCGGCCTCACCGACGACGAGCTCGCCGCGATGACGGTCGATCTGAACAACATCATCGATACGCTCGAGCCTATCACCAAGCTTGACTTGGAAGGCGTCGAGCCGACGTTCCACCCGATTGGAAGCCTATCCAACGTTATGCGCGAAGATGTCGAGGGCGAATCGTTCTCGCAGGAAACCGCGCTTGAGAACGCGCCGAAGCAGCAGGACGGCAGCTTCCTTATTCCCGCTATTCTGTCGGAAGGGGGCGATGCGTAATGGCGGCCATTACCGATATGGGCATTGCGGCTATTCGCGAGGGCATCGCGTCGAAGCAGTTCAGCGCCGCTGAGGTGGCTCAGGCTTCGATCGATCATATTGCTGCTGTCGACGGTCAGGTGCATGCGTTCCTGGAGCAGACGGCAGACGCCGCTCTTGCCGCAGCCGCTCGTGTTGACGAGGCGGTTGCCGGCGGGACGTTCGCTGACATGGGTCCGCTTGCTGGTGTGCCGGTTGCCTTCAAGGACAACATGAATCAGGCGGGCACGCATACCACCTGCGCCTCGCATATGCTCGAGAATTACGTTTCGCCGTATACGGCAACCTGTGTGCAGAAGGTTCTGGATGCGGGCGCGCTGCCGCTGGGCAAGCTGAATATGGACGAGTTCGCGTTCGGCTCGACTACCGAGTCCTCTGCGTTCGGGTCCACGCATAACCCGTGGGATCTGTCGCGCGTTCCGGGCGGCAGCTCGGGCGGATCGGCTGCGGCCGTTGCGGCCGGCATGGCGTGCGTCACGCTCGGCTCCGATACCGGCGGGTCCATTCGTCAGCCCGCAAGCTTCTGCGGTGTCGTCGGCGTGAAGCCCACGTACGGAACCGTCAGCCGTTACGGCGTGGTTGCGTTCGGCAGCTCGCTTGACCAGGTGGGCCCGTTCGCGCGCAGCGTTCGCGATGCCGCGGCAGCTATGGACGTGCTGTGCGGCCGCGACGTGCTCGATTGCACTTCGCAGGACGTGCCCGCCGGCTTTGTCGCCGCGTGTGATCAGGATGTTGCCGGCATGCGCATCGGTGTGGTTCGCAGCTTCATGGATGCCGAGGGGCTCTCGCCCGAGGTTGCCGGCCGCGTGAAGGAGGCCGCCGCCAAGCTTGAAGCCGCCGGCGCCACCATCGTTGAGGTCGACCTTCCGCATATCGATGCTGCCATCAGCGCTTATTACGTGCTCGGTCCGTGCGAGGCGTTTTCCAACCTGGCTCGTTTCGATTCCGTCCGATATGGCTATTGCGAAGAGGGCCACAAAGATTTGGGCGGCCAGTACGAGGCCAGCCGTGCACATGGTTTCGGCGAAGAGGCCAAGCGACGTATTATGTTGGGCAGCTACTTACTTTCGTCCGGCGTGTACGAGAAGTATTACTATCCGGCGCAGCAGGTCCGCACCCTCATCACGCGCGACTACGTGCAGGCTTACGAGAAGTGCGACGTTATCTTGGCGCCTGTCGCCCCGGCTACAGCTTTCAGGTTCGGTGAAATTGCGGACCCTGCCACCATGTACCTGTCCGACGTGTTCACCATTTCCATCAATATCGCCGGCAACGGCGGCATGAGCGTGCCGTGTGGCGTGGGCGAAACTTCCGGTATGCCGGTTGGCGTGCAGCTGATTGCGCCTCAGTTCAAGGACGGCAATATGTTCCGCGCCGCGCAGGCGCTCGAAAACGCGTACGGCAAGGCGCCCGTCGCTCCGGCCTTCGCCGACGGAAAGGCGGGTGCGTAAATGCGTAAGCTTGAACAGGTCCTACAGGACTGGGAGGCCGTCATCGGTCTGGAAATCCATGCCGAGTTGACCACTTTGAACACCAAGATGTTCTGCGGCTGCAAGTTGGAATTCGGCGCCGACCCGAATACGCATACGTGCCCGGTGTGCCTGGGCCTGCCCGGCGCGCTGCCCGTGCCGAACAAGGCCGCAATCGAGTCCATCGTGCTTGCCGGTCTGGCCACGAATTGCGACATCGAGAAGCATTCGATGTTCTACCGCAAGAACTACATGTACCCCGACATGGCCAAGAACTTCCAGACCACACAGGGCCCCATCGCATTCTGCATGCGCGGCCATTTGGATCTGGACGTTGACGGCCCGGCTGCCAAGGAACGCGGCGACATTGCGGGCCTGAAGCCCGGCGACGAAGAAGGCAACGTCACCGTCACCGACACGGGCTACACCGCGCATGTGGGCATCACGCGCATCCATATGGAGGAAGACGCCGGCAAGATGATTCACGTTGGCGGCGACGAAGGTCGCATTGCGGGCGCTACGCATTCTCTGGTTGATTACAACCGCGCCGGCACGCCGCTTATCGAGCTGGTGACCGAGCCTGACCTGCGCACGCCCGAGGAAGCGCGTCTGTTCATGCAGAAGCTTCGCCAGATTTACCTGGCCATCGGCATCTCTGATTGCTCGATGGAAGAGGGCTCGATGCGCTGCGATGGTAACGTGTCGCTGCGTCGCCGCGGGGACACCAAGCTTGGCGTGAAGACCGAGCTGAAGAATATGAATTCCTTCAAGAACCTGCATGACGGCTTGGCGTATGAGATTTGCCGTCAGGCCGAGGTGCTTGAGGAGGGCGGTCAGATTTACCAGGAAACGCGCCATTGGGACCCGACGATGAAGCACACCATCGTCATGCGCGTGAAGGAAACCGCCGACGACTACCGTCTGTTCCCCGAGCCCGATTTGGCGCCGTACGATTTGTCTGATGAATTCATCGAGGGCGTGCGCGCGAAGTTGCCCGAACTGCCTGATCAGAAGGCCACGCGTTATGCGAGCGAGTTTGGGCTTTCCGCTTACGATGCTCGTCACTTGGTGGACAATCGCGAGATCTCCGCGTTCTTCGAGCGTTGCATGGAGGCCGCCGGTGGTGATGCTGCGAAGTTGGCGAAGCCGGTTGCGAACCTGGCCATCAACGACGTTTCCGCTTGGCTGAACGCCACTGAAGATGCCGACCTGGAAGCCAGTCCGCTGACGTCGGCGCGTGCCGTTGAGCTGGTGCGCATGCTCGCCGATGATACCATTTCGTCGAAACAGGCCAAGGAAGTGTTCGCGGCAGTTATGGACGAGGACAAGGATCCGTCCGCTATCGTCGAGGAACGCGGCATGAAGCAGGTGTCGGATACCGGCGCTATCGAGGCTGTGGTGGCCGAGGTTGTGGCGGCGCATCCGGATGAGGTCGCCCGCTACAAGGAAGGCAACCAGAAGCTTATCGGGTTCTTCGTCGGGCAGTGCATGAAGCAGATGCGCGGCCAGGGCAACCCGAAGATCATCAACCAGCTGCTCGCCAAGAAGCTGAACGAGTAGTTGGACGAGCGGCTGTTCGCCTGTGTGTTCAAGGGCGTCTCTTCGGAGGCGCCCTTTTTCACGCTCTGCCACCTGGGCTCGTGATGGGTCCTTTTCATGCGCTGCCGGAACAGGCGGCGGGTTCCAGACACGTTGGGCTTGGGGTGGCGTTTGCCCTGGTACGAGCGGCCGGATCGATGATGAGAACCGAGCGAACGGGCTAGAATCTTGCGACAACGATTCTCGAACGAAGCCCCGCATGCAAAGAGGTTCTATTCGAATTCGGACAAGCAAGCAGTATGAAGCTTGAAAATATTATCCTAACCTGCGGATATACCGTTTACTCCGTATCTGTGCATTAATTGATAGTCTTTTGGTGACAGACGGGCTTTCGAGAGTAGAATGGCCGTCATGCAAAACGACGAGAGGCTCAATCTGAGCGAACCGATAACATATCTAGATAACGCAGCGGCAACCAAAACATTGCCCGAGGTCATCGAGCGCATGAACCAAGTTATGGCCGATAGCTGGGGAAACCCGTCGTCGCCTCATGGCGTGGGGAAGTCTGCTGCCGCGGTGCTGGATGAAAGCCGCGCCGTCATTGCCGATGCGTTGGGCGCGAAGCCGAGTGAAATCTACTTCACGTCAGGTTCCACTGAGTCGAATAATTTGGCGGTTCGCGGTGCATGCCTGGCTCGTCGTGAGAACCCCGGCAAGATAATCACGTCGTCGCTTGAGCATGCTTCGGTGACCAGGTCGGTTCGCGGCATGCGCCGCGATGACAAATGGCCCTGCAGTTACGTTGAGGCGCCGAACGGCGAACTTGACCTGGGCCAGTTGCGCGATCTGCTCAAAGAAAGCCCCACAACGCTCATCACCATGATGCGCGTGCAGAACGAAGCCGGTTGGATTTTCCCTATTCCGGAAGTGGCTGCTATTCGTGACGAGCTGGCGCCCGACGCATTGCTGCATACCGATGCGACGCAGGCGTTCGGCAAGCTGCCCGTCAATGTGAACGAGCTGGGTTGCGAGTTGCTCACCGCTGGTGCGCACAAGATCGGCGGCCCGCGTGGGATCGGCATCCTGTACGTCAAGGACGGCGTCAACATGTTCACCACCGCGTTCGGCGGTGGGCAAGAGCAGGGCCTGCGTTCCGGCACCGAGCCGGTGTTCTTGGCCGCTGGCATGGCTACCGCTGTGCAGATTGCCATGCGTGATTTGCAGAAGAACTACGAACATGCTTCTGAACTGCGTAAACGTATGATTGTCAGGTTGGCCGTCGAGCTTCCCGACGCAATCGTGCACGTGCCCGAGGGCGGCAGTCCGTACATCGCCAGCATCAGCGTGCCTGGGCTTCCTAATGCGAAATCCGTTTACTACCTGTCCGACCACGGCGTATGCGTGTCGCGCGCTTCGGCTTGCGAGGAAAATCACACCACGGTCGCGCCCGGCACCTGGCGCGAGAAGCATCCTCTGTCGCTGCAGGCGGCGGGCATCCCGCTGCGTGAGGGCAAGGAAACCTTGCGCGTGAGCTTCTTCTCGGACAACACTGTTGAGGACGTCGACCGCTTCGTGGGCGTGCTATCTCAGTGCGCTCGCGAATTGCGTTAGCAGCAGCGTATGTGCAAATTGGATTCGGGTGAATTTTGCGAGTCCGTCGAAGAGCTCGCTGGAGGAACGACGTCTGGGGGAGAGACAGCATCTGGTCGAGGAGCGGCGCTAGACGAGCCGATAGCCCTCCAACTGTCCAAGTTGACCAGCGACTTCTATGCGGAAAATGCTGATAGTTTCTCTGAAACGCGGGCGACCGCCTGGGCGGGTTGGGAACGCTTGCTTGAAGAAGTTGCCCCTGCAATGCAATCGCAAAACCCTCGCGTGCTGGATTTGGCCTGTGGCAATATGCGCTTCGCTCGCTTCTTGGCCGATCGGCTGCCGCAATGCTCTATCGAATACCTGGCTGCAGACAATTGCTCTGATCTTGCCGGCGCGAGCAATGCGGACATGTCGGTGAAAATCGGTAACCGATTTACCGGCAGCTTTCAACAGCTGGACATCATTTCGTCTCTTGCTGCAAGTAATCTTGCCGTCGACCTGGCCGTTTGCGATAAATCATGCGATTTGGCCGTCGCGTTCGGCTTCATGCATCATATTCCGCTAGCGGCATGGAGACGTGAGTTCCTACAAGCGCTCGCGGCGAAAGTGCGCCCGGGCGGCTATGTCGCCGTTAGCTTCTGGCGCTTCATGAGCAGTCCAAAGCTAGCTAAGAAAGCCCAAGCGACCACGGCGCAGGCTTGCGCCGAGTTGAGCCTTCCCGAGCTTCCGGAAAACGATTACTTGCTCGGCTGGCAGCAGACGCGGGGGAGTTACCGGTATTGCCATCATTTCGACGAGGCTGAAATCGCGTCGTTCGAGCAAGCGCTCGGCTCGCACGCAACTCTTGTGGCCCGCTATCAGGCCGACGGTAAGCCCGGTAACTTGAACGAATATCTGATCTGGCAGGTTTGCTGATTTCGTAATCGTTTCGATGACCCTCATCGATGGCTTGCGAGTGGCTAAGTATGCCGATAGCCGCAGCCGTCAATGGGCAACCCTGTGGTCGGTGTTGGTTGAGTTCCCAGCAGCCTGCGTTACGGAAGCGGTGGCTTGCCGGTGTTCTCCAACCCCCAGCGTGTCTATTCTGGCCATTCCAAACTCGTATCCGCTTCAACCCGTCAAAACGCGAACTTCCCATCAAAACCAAGCGGCGGAAATCGCCCGGTGAGCGGCCGAAATTGCCCGATGATTTTGCTTTTGCTATGGAACAGCCAGTCGGTAACAATTCAGAAAACGCCTGTGCGAATACTATATATCATTACGCCTGGTCGGCATTCGCGCGCCGCCTAGGTTCAGACAATGCAAACCGCGCCCGCCCCTATGCGCCGCGCGGGAGTGAAACGGGGAGACGAGAACCGTGACGAAACTATCGATCGCGCCGGTTGCCGCTGACGACGGCAAAATCGGCGCATTCCTCGACCGGCAGAAACGCCGCGTCGACGCCATGCCTCCGGGCATGTGCCCGCTCGCTCAGCAGCTGACGCTGCTCGAAGAGGGTGCCTTGCAAACCTGCGGCAAATGCGTGCCGTGCCGCGACGGCCTGCCCCAGCTGGCGAACATGCTTCGCCGCCTGGTTGATTGCCAGGCTAGCGAAGCCGACGTCGCGCAAATGCGCACGCTGGCCGAAATGGTCTGCGACACCTCCGACTGCGCCATCGGCTACGAGGCCGCGGCTGCGCTGCTCGAGGGCCTTGACACCTTCGCCAAAGAAGTGGAATCGCACGTTGGCCAGCATAAATGCCAGGCTGGCGTTAGCCAATCGGTGCCGTGCGAGACCTTCTGCCCGGCGCATGTGAAC
>CAVBPP010000075.1:0-21191 GCA_963597295.1 Paratractidigestivibacter sp.
CGATTCGATCAGGGCTTTCGCAATTTGGAGCGCATGGCCGCAGCTGGTCGCGAGGTTTCGCCGGCGTTGGCGAATGCGGCGGCGCTGATGAATCGCGCGTCCGAGCAGTTGGGTCGTGTGCCGTTGTCCCAGATCATGCAAGGTATCGTGGTCGATTCCGGATGGCTTAGCCGTCTTGAGGCCGCGGGTGCGGAAGGTTTGGCCCGCGCGGGCAACGTGTATAAGGTGATTCGCCGCGCTGCCGAGCTTGAGGAATCGAGCGGGCTGGGCCCGTCGGGCGTCGCTGCGAAACTTGCCGCGAACGTGGAAGTGGCGCGCGAGGCGCCGGGGGCGCTTTCGGCTGGCGGCGGAGATTCGGTGCGTATCATGACCGTGCATGCCAGCAAGGGCTTGGAGTTCCCGATTGTGGCGGTTGCGGAATTCGGCGACGATTCGCGACGCGGCGATGCGCTTGAGCGCTGCAATATCGCAGGTCGCACGTACCTGTCCCTTGATGGGGGCGCGACGCTTTCCGGCATGCGTGAAGGCAGCTCAGCGCCCTTGGTGAGCAAGGTTAAGGAATACGACCCGTTCGGTGAAGATTACGACACTGATGACCTGGCAAATACGATTGTCGGAGCGAAGAGCCCCGCAGGGCTGCGTTCGGCCATCAAAGCATTTGAGCTTGCGGGCGAGTCCGCTGAGACGCGGCGTCTGCTGTACGTGGCTATCACCCGCGCGAAGGAGGCCGTCGTTATATCGATGCGCGCCAATAGGACGAAGGATGACCCGACGGGTCTTTCCAAGAGCGTATGGGGCGATGTGCAGGAAGCGTTCGCGGGGCCTGACGAATTCTTCGAAGAGGGCGTTTCGAGCTACGACTTCGGCGGGAGCGAGCCTGCATCGGTGTCGTACGTGCATTTGGAATTGGACGACATGGAAGCCTTCGATGAGCTGGGACTTTCGGCATTCGATGCTGTTCTTGGGCAGGATGACGCGGCGGCTGGCGCGACTGGCTCGGCTGGGGAGGGCGCTGCAGCTTGGGAAGGCGCCTCGGCTGCCGATGGCGAATTCGGCGAGTCCGCTTCCGACAAGTTCGATGTTCCCGCGGTGCCGCCGTATCTGCCCGAGCGCGGGCAGGCTTGGCGCCCGGGGCGCGAGGGCGTGTTCAGCTATTCGTCCATTTCGGGCGAGCATGGCGAGGTTGTGGATGCATCGCAGGCCTTCTGGGCCGACGAGGCGGCAGGCGACGGGTCGTTCGACGCCGATGCCTTGGGGTCGGATACTGCCCCGGTCGCGCGTCTTGCGGCCGATGCCGATTCGGCGACCACGTTCGGCCAGGCGTTCCATCGTTTGGCGCAATATGCCGTGAACGTTTGGGAGCCTGGTCAGGGGCTTGCCGCTTCGGCTGTTCGCCGCCGCGCGGTGGCAAGTGCCGTCGGGCTTTGCGGCGAGGGCGACCTTGCGCGCTTGGATGCGGCGCTCGACCGCTGGTTCGGCAGCAGCTTGGCGGCTCGCGTTGCAGCTGCTTCGAGCTTGAGCGCTGAGGTGCCCTTCATGTTGGATATGGGTGACGGCGCCGTTGACGCTGGCGTTAGTGATGCCGTTGCTGCCGGTATGCCGGCCAGCACGACGCTGCCGGGCGAGGCCTTCCTCGAGGGCGAAATCGACCTGCTTGCCACCAGCGATGCCCCGGGCACGCTGGCGAGCCCCGTGGGGTGCGCCTTGGTCGTTGACTACAAAACGGGTGGTGATGCGTCCGAATCGGCCAAGTGGTTGCACGAGAAGCACTTGCTGCAGGCAACCTGCTACGCGTATGCCGTTCTGTTGCAGGGCTATGATCAGGTGGAATGCGATTTCGTGCGCGTGGAACAGGTCGCAAATGGCGGGGCTGCGGCGCCCGATGCGTCGGCATCCGCAAACGAGCCGCAGGTGGTAAGCTATACGTTCGCCGCAGCAGACTTGCCCGACATCAAACGCGCCATAGTCACGGCTCGCGCTTCGAGCCTAGCGGCTCAGGCGGCGAGGGCTCGGCGCGGTGGCCGGCCGGCATGCGGCGAGGCGCCCGACGGGCCTAATTCGCCTGCCGCATCGGATTCGACAGAGACAGCACCCGACGTAACGGAGGACCGTTCGTGAACATCCAAATTTTCGGAACCAAGAAAAGCTTCGACACCAAAAAAGCCCAGCGGTACTTTAAGGAGCGCCGCATCCCGTTCCAGTTCATCGACCTGAAGGAAAAGGGGATGAGCAAGGGTGAGCTGCAAAGCGTGATGCAGGCCGCGGGCGGCATCGACGCGCTGGTGAACCCCGATGCGAAGGATTCGGACACGGTGACGCTGCTGCAGTATTTGGCCGCCGACCAGAAGTTCGAGAAGCTGTTGGACAATCAGCAGGTGCTGCGCGAGCCGGTGGTTCGCAACGGCAAGAAGGCGACGGTCGGCTATCAGCCCGACGTTTGGAAGGGCTGGGAGTAGGGCGCGCGACAGCCGGCGATTTGCGCTTGGTCGTGCGGCGTTGCTGGCGGTCGGCGCTCGGCCGCGCTTCGGTTTCCCCACCCATTCAACCATTCGTTGAGCATTCGTGCGCATTGAACGCTTTTGTCCTCGTTCGGATACCATCTTTACGCTTGATATCAGAGGGGGCACAGGCGAAGCTTGGTCGCGTGTCTGCGTCTCCTCTGATGGTAATCAAGGCGCGCGGTCCCAGGGCGGCTTCGCGCGCATGACGGAATTGCCACGGTCGCGCCCGTGGGGAAGAAGGGATAGAACATGGAACCTAGCTCCATCAAGAAGTACGTCGCCGAGGCGATCGGCACGTTCGCACTCACGCTGTGCGGCTGCGGTGCGGCCGCCATCGCCGGCGAAACGCTCGGCTCGCTCGGCATCGCGATGTGCTTCGGCCTTACAGTCGTGGCCATGGCGTTCGCCATCGGCGATGTTTCGGGCTGCCACATCAACCCGGCCATCACGCTGGCCGCGTTCATCGATGGCCGCATGAGTGCGAAGGATATGGTTTGCTACTGGGTTGCCCAGATTATCGGCGGCTTGATTGGCGGTCTGGTGCTCGCCGGCATCATCATGTGCACTGAGCTGCCCGTGGCGCTCACCGGCCTTGGCTGCAACGGCTACGGCGTGCTTTCCGCCACCGGTCTTTCCATGGCCGGCGCGCTCATCGTCGAGGTTATCCTGACGTTCTTGTTCGTCATGACCGTGCTCGGTTCCACCGCCAACGAGAAGACGGCTCCGTACGCCGGCATCATCATCGGCCTGACGCTGGCCCTGCTGGTTGCCGTCGGCCTGCCGCTCACCGGCACGTCGGTCAACCCGGCCCGCAGCTTCGGCCCGGCCGTGTTCATGTCCGTCTTCGTCGGCGACGCGACCGCGCTTTCCCAGGTGTGGGTGTTCTTCGTCGGCCCGCTGGCCGGCGGCGCCCTGGCTGCCGTCGTGCACGGCGCCCTGGTGAAGAGCAAGTAGCCCGTTCGCGAAATAGTGCGCATGCTGAAGGCCGCTTCCGAGAAGGAGCGGCCTTTTTCGTTGAGTGGCTATTGGGGGATGGGTTGCCTGCGTGGATTCCAATGCGATTTGCGGCTGCCCAGCGCAAACGGAACGGGAGTAGGCGGCTTCTTGCCGCTCTCCTTCGTATTGGCGCGTCGCGCCGGCGGGCGCGGCGTCGCGCTATTCGATCAGCCCTGCGGTAAGCTTTGCGGTCAGAACCCGGGCGACGGATTCGTCGATGCGATCGGTCGAGATGCTTCCTGCCTTCACGGCTGAAAGCAGGCCGTTGTAGGCAAGCGACAGGTCGCTCGGCATCAGGATGACATCGCCGCCGGCCTTGATGAATCGCACCGCAGCATCGTCGCCCGCGTAGTTTTCCGTGATGGCGCCCATGGAAAACGAATCGGACACGATAACGCCCTCGAACCCGAGCTGTCCGCGCAGCACGTCGCCGATCATGGTGGGCGAAAGCGAGGCAGGCAGACCATCGGCCGCAAAGTTCGGCGTCTCGATGTGCCCGACCATCACGAGCGGACAGTCGGCTTCGATGCCGGCCTTGAATGGCAGCAATTCGCAGCTTTCCATCTGCTCGCGCGTGCGCGTTGCGTACACGGCGCCGGTGTGCGAGTCGCCTTCGGTGTCGCCGTGGCCGGGGAAATGCTTGATGCAGGGCAGCGTGCCGGTTGCGGTCATGGCCTTCACTTCGGCGGCAACCATTTCGGCTGCCACGTTGGCGTTGCTTGAGAACGCTCGTTGGCCGATGACCTGGTTGTTTGGGTTGGTGAGCACGTCGGCATCAGGGGCGAAGTCCACGTTGAAGCCGATGTCGCGCAGGTAGTTGCCGATGGTCGTGCCGACGTTTGCGGCCCTCGCCGTGTCGCCCGCCGCGCCAATCTCGGCCATGTCGGGGAACTGCTTCACGTCGAAGTAACCCGAATTCGCCACGCGGGCAACGCGCGAGCCGCCTTCTTCGTCGACGCTGATGAAGGGCGCGATGCCGGCGCCGACTTGCGAGCAGTAGGTTTTCGTGTTCGAGATCATGGTGCGAAGCTGGTCGGCCCCGGTGATGTTTTTGGCGAAGTAGCATAGCCCGCCGACGGGGTAGGTGGCCAGTGCGTCGTGCGTTGTTTGGCCGGCGGCCGTTGCATCGTCAACCCCGGTGAGCTCTTCGGGGGTGACTATGAACAGCTGCCCGATTTTCTGCTCGAGGGTCATCTTGTCGAGCAGATTTTGGATTTTCGTTTGCTGGTCAGCCGTGGGACGTACGCTGTTCGCGGGCTTGTCCTCTACGTTGCTGAAGGTCGTGCTGTCGGTGCTTGTACTCCCGCTGCCGGCCGAGCAGCCGCCAAGCGTGAGCGCTGCGGCCGCGGTGCCCATGGCGGCGATGCAGGCGCGGCGCGTGATGATGGGGTTGCGCATGAGATTCCTTGCCCTTCGCGGTTCGTTTTCCCTGTACAGACATTATGCCACTTGGGCGACCCAGCGCATCAACCGCTCGTTGACCGGCGAGCGTGGGCAGGCTCTGCGGATTTTACGGCCGCGCGTCTGCGCCCGGTGCGCATGGTAGGATAGGGGGCATGAGAATCACCGTGCAACAACTTCGCTACTGCAACGCCATCGCCGAGATGGGGTCGATGATCGCGGCCTCGCGGCGGCTGAAGGTTGCGCAGCCAACGCTGTCCGAGGCGGTGTCGCTGGTGGAGCGCGAACTGGGCTTTTCGGTGTTCAAGCGCAGCAATTCCGGCGTCGAGCCGACCGAGCGCGGCGTGGAATTCCTTGCCCGCGCGCGCCAGGTGGTGCAGCAGATGGACAACCTGGACGAGCGCTACGGAACCGGCCAGCCCGACCGCCTGCGCTTCGTGGTTTCCTCGCAGCACTTTTCCTTTGCCGAGCAGGCGTTCATCAACCTGATGGGCGACGTTTCCGACTCGCGCTACCATCTTGCGCTCAACGAGACGCGCACCATGCAGATCATCGAGGACGTCGCTTCGTGCGAAAGCGACATGGGCGTGCTGTTCCTCTCGCGCGCCAACGAGGCGGCGGTCGGGCGCTTGCTCGAGCGCAACAAGCTGGAATTCACCGAGATGTTCGAGGCCGTGCCGCATGCGCTCATGCGCTGCGGGCATCCGCTCGCCGGCGCCGAGACGGTGTCGCTTGACGAGCTGGCCGACTTTCCGCAGGTCACGTTTTTGCAGGGGACGTACGAGTCATCGGCGTTGGCCGAGGAGCCGCTGTGGGCGCCCTCGCAGAAGGCCATCCAGGTGAGCGACCGCGGCCTGATGATGAGCACGCTTTTGCATTCCGACGCCTACACCGTCACGAGCGGCGTGCATTCCGAATACGTGGGAACGTCGTCGGTGGTGGCCGTGCCCGTGCGATCGGGCGAGCGCATGCACATCGGCTACATAACTCTGCGCGGCGCCGACCTAGACAAAGTATCCGCCCAGTTCATCAACCTAATGAAACGGTTTGCCGGAGTCGAGAAATAATCATCTGATGAGATCCCGCAGCGCCCTCCGTCCTTTTTTGAAAGCGATATGGCAGGCCATCAGTTGCGAATTTATAGAACATGGAATCATGCAATTCGTTATAACTATATAGCTCGTAATAAGCGACAAGCCGCTTGACTTCTCTCTCTCTCTCTCTCTCTCAGAATGTGGATTAGCTGGGTAATTCATATGGATTTGAGAAAGGGACAGCTGATGGGTATTCCCGAACTACTCGCAATACTTATTTTGCCAATATCGATTCTTCTTTTGGTTGCAATACCTATAGTCGTCTTTTACGTCATTCCCAAGTTCGCAATGCGTTCGATGAATGATGATTCGGAGTCTGCTGCAGGTGAAGGAGCACCTGCAGCTTCACCGGCTCAGTCTGAAATGGCATCGATGAATCTAGAGGATATAGATGATTCCGGGAAATCTACTGCGGGTGAAGGCGCAGCAGATCCTTCTTCGAGTCAGGCCGAAATAAAGCCAGCTGAAACTGATGAGCTGGAGGGCATGCCCGCCATTAAGAATTGGAAAACGTCCATTCTGCTTTCGTTGCTGGGTATTGTAGGCTATGTCATTTCCTATTTTCTTCTTGCCATTGTGTCAGGTATTGCTTTGCAGATGATCTATGGCACTAGCACCTACGAGGTAGGCGCTGTTTACGGTAGAGCCGCTAGTGCTCACGGACTTATCGCGAGTATCGTAATGAGCCTGCTAACGATTGTTTATGTAATCGGTGGCTATTCCTCATATTTTTATGATAAGCCCTGGTTGAAGTCGAATAAGGCAATATCGTTCTTAAATTTCATGTTCGGCGGAATCGTATTCGGTGTCTGTTGGAATTCGAATTTGACGAAGAGCAGAAAGAGCCGAAAAAGAAAGACCGGAATTTCGGGTTCGGTTGCTATAGCGCTTTCGGCCCTTTGGATTTGCTTCGGAATCATACAGCTGGGCACCTCATATCTTCCAGCGTGGTCTCAGGCAAAAGCTTCCCATGAGTCCCTGGTTCAATCTTCGGCGCAGAATCAAGCGCAAAACCAAGCGCAAACGGAAACGCAGTCTTCCGAGAACGCTCAAAGCCACGACAAGGCTTTAGGTTCCATTTTTTCAATTGAGTTCCCCGCGGAACCTACATACAAGTATTCGGAGGATAGCGGTATTCCGACCGAATTGTATTACGCGAAGTCCGATGATTGCTATGTTCTGATTCAGGTCGTTCGTGGGAATATTGACCTTCTGGGCGAGGAATCTCATGATTTTGCCGCAAGCGCAACCTATTCATTCTTGAAAAGCCTGACCAAGAATGGAGATACAAGTTTTGCCGAGAGCGATATCGAGAAAACAGACATGAACGGTCATCCAGCTGGTTACATTTCTTTTTCTAATCAGAGTAATGACGCTTTCTATTTCGTTAGCTCGATAGTGGGTGATAACTATGCGATCGATATTTACATCAGGGCAAACTCGGAAGAGGCTGAGCATAAGGTACTCGATAGCTTCACTGTTAAGTAGAGGTGGATGCCCTTCAGCGTATTTGTGCTTTTGACTGCGGAGGGCAGTAGAGATTCGGTATTCAAGTCGCTCTGATGATGTAGGGCGGTTCTCCTTTCGAAGGCGAAAGCTGCTTAGGTGCCGGAGGATTTTCCTCCGGCACTTGTGCGTTTGCGGTTGTGAGTGGTCGCTGGTATGAATCCAATTGGCATGCGTTGACATTGATTGGCGTTCGTTGGCGTCGATTGGCGTTTGTTGTTGTTCGTTGGCGTTGGTTGTCGTATCATTAGCGTCGTTGTAACCGTGCGAGCCTGGGAGGCAATCTTGAATGATTCGGCTTTGAACGAGGTCCCTAATCCGTTTACCCCGCTGTTCGGCAAGATTCCGCCCATTATCGCTGGTCGCCAAGAGATGATTGCCCGTTTCGAAGATGCTTTTTCGGGGCAGGCCAGTGCGCCGGAACTGTGCTCTATTTTTACCGGCGTCAGGGGCTCCGGCAAAACAACCATGCTGCAGTATTTGTGTTCCTGCGCTGAGGAAGCCGGTTGGGTCACAGCCCGTACGACCGCGACGAAGGGGATGCTTGACGACCTGCTTCAGCGCGCGCAAGCCAGTGCTTCGCATTTGGCGGACGGATCTTCTAAGAAGCTGAAAAGTATCGAGATAGCTTCAATCGGATCGTTGTCGTGGGATAACGAAGAGAGCTCGGCAAATTGGCGAACGCAAATCACGGATCTTCTTGATGAGCTGGACAAATACGAAACAGGTATTCTGTTCGCCGTGGATGAAGTTGACGGCAAGCTAGATGAAATGGTTCAGCTCGTGACCGTTTTCCAAATGCTGATTGGCGAAAACAGGAAAGTTGCGCTGCTGATGGCGGGGCTTCCATATAGGGTTTCGACGCTTTTGCTCGGTAAATCGACCTCGTTTCTGCGCCGCGCGCAAAGGTTCACGCTTGGGCCGATTCCCGATTACGATGTGAAGGAAGCCTTCAGGTTGACCATGGAAGAGGGCGGGAAGCAGATCGATTCCGAGGCTTTGGGTCTGGCCGCGGCGGCGATTAAGGGCTTTCCGTTTATGTTCCAGCTGGTCGGCTATCGGACATGGAATGCCGCAAGAGGCAGGAAGGCGATCGATGCGGATTCCGTTTCAAAGGGAGTGGAAATTGCCAACGAGGAGCTTGCGGCCCGTGTATTCGACGCGACGCTTCTGGAGCTCTCGAAGGGCGACCTGGAGTTTTTGAGCGCTATGAATCGTGATGGGTCGATGACCGCCCGTGAGGAAATCGCAGAGAAGCTAGATCGCGATAGCAGCTGGATTTCCCGATACAAGAAGCGTTTGCTGGAAAGCGGCGTTGTCGAAGAGGCTCCCGGGGGAAATTTCGGGTTCGCTTTGCCGGGCTTTGCCGATTATTTAACGAGCCAGGGTTTGTAGGCGCTGTCTATTGGGTCTGTTGGGCCCCTGATTTTTTGAGAGATTTCAATTCTGATGCGCCCCTGATTCGTGGCGGCGAGCGAAAGCTCGTCGCGTAACTAGGGAGCGCGAAGCGCGACGGTGCCTTCTTTGCCGCGGCGGCTTTCCTGGGCGGCCAATCTCCTTAATAGCTCGCCACGATATCCTGCAGGTACCGCTTGTACGATTCCTGCAGGCTGGCGGGGGCTTCTATGCGGATGTCGGTGCCGAGCGTGGCCAGCCAGCCGTAGAAGGTTGGCGCTTCCATCACCCAGGCACTCACGTGCGACCTGCCGTCTTCGCCTTCCACGATGCTGATGTCTTGGCCTAGGCGGTCCATCACGGTGCTGACGGCCCCGGGCGCCACCGAAAGCTCCACGTGCACGGCGTCGCCGCTGAACATGTCGAAGACGCGCTGCTGGTATTTCGCCACGTCGAAGGTGGCTATCTTCTCGTTGCGGGTGGCGGGTTCGCCGGACACGCCAATGCTGCGCATGCGGTCGACGCGGTAGTTGGTGAACTCCTCGTGCTTGTCGTTCCAGGCCACCAGGTAGTATTCGTCGTTCATGTACATCAGCTGAACGGGGGTTTCAACGTAGGGTTTACCGTCGCGGCGCGCGACCAGCTTGCCGGCGGCGTCGTGCTTGAAGTACTGGAACGATACCTTGCGCTTGGCGTTGATGGCGCGCTGGATGGCGTCGATGCTGTAGAACACGGTTTCGTTGCTGTGACCCTTGATGCGGCCTTCCACATGCACGCGTTTGCGCAGGCCATCGGCCATATATTTGCTGCCCAGTTTGCCGATGGACTTCACCAGCGCGTTGCACTTGCTTTGCGTGAGGAAGCGCGACGACTGCACGGCGTCGGCCAGAAGGAACAGCTCTTGGTCTTGGAAATCGCGGCTGACCAGCTGATATTCGCTCGGGCGGTGCTCGTCGGATCGGACGATGTCGTAACCGAAGGCGCGCAGGCATTCCAGGTCGCGGTAGACGGTTTTGCGCTCGACGTCGATGCCGACCTCGGCCAGCTTCTCGATGATGCCCTGCACCGAAATGCCGTGGTCCTCGTCGGTTTCGGTTTCCATAATTTTGACCAGGTACAACAGCTTCAACTTGCTTTGGGCAACCTTCGCCATGGGTGGCTCCTTTCGCCTGTTTCGGCCAGCGGGCGGGGTGGGGAAGCGGTCGCGCATTTCCCGTATTCCCGCTGTCCATCACAGGGTACATCAAATTTTGCGAAACGGAATGTTGAACAGGATGAGCGGGTCGTACTTCGGCGTTACGTTGCGCGCGTAGGGGCGCTGCGCGTGGGGCCGGCGTTAGCGCCCGTATCTTGGCTTCAACGTTACTCTATCCGGGCGCCGCAGCGTCATTTCGCCGATATTCCCGTGCGCGGCATGTTCCGGCTGCACTACAATGCGGAACGTATTGCCTGCGGGAGTCTTGCGGCGCGTTCGCGGCGTTTCGCCGTGCGCTTGCGTCTTCGCAACCTGCCTGCAGGCGACGGAGCATTCTTCGACAAGGAGCAGATATGACCACGAAGATCATCCTTGATTGCGATCCGGGGCACGACGACGCCATGGCGCTGTTGCTGGCATACGGCAACCCGGAAATCGATCTGATCGGCGTCACCACCGTCGGCGGCAATCACACGCTGGAAAAGGTGACGTACAACGCGCGCGCGACGCTGCAGATGGCGGGCGCGACCGACATCCCCGTGTACGCCGGCTGCGATCGACCGATCCTGCGCGTGCAGGAAGTGGCGGACAGCATCCACGGCCAGACCGGCCTTGACGGCGTCGTGCTTCCCGAACCCACCCGTCCGCTTGAGCAGAAGCACGCGGTGAACTACATCATCGAAACCATCATGGCGGCCGAGCCCGACACCATCACGCTGGTGCCCACAGGCCCGCTCACCAACATCGCGATGGCCGCGCGCATGGAGCCGCGCATCGTCGAGCGCGTGCACGAGGTGGTGCTGATGGGCGGTGGCGTGCACGAGGGCAACTGGAGCGCCGTGGCCGAGTTCAACATCAAGGTTGACCCCGAGGCGGCGGCCATCGTGTTCAACGAGCCGTGGCCCGTCACCATGATCGGCCTGGACGTGTCCCATAAGGCGCTATGCACGCCCGCAGTTCAGGCGCGCATCGACGCCATCGGGACGCCGCTTTCGCAGTTCGCAAGCGGTCTCATGGACTTCTTCCGCAAGACCTACCAGGAGAATCAGGACTTCGTGGACCCGCCGGTGCACGACCCATGCACCGTCGCATTCGTCATCGATCCGTCGGTGGTGCAGACGCGCCGCGCGCATGTGACGGTGGAGACGCAGGGCGAGCACACGCTCGGCATGACCGTTGCCGACTTCCGCGGCCCCGAGCCCTCGGCCGACGAATGCCATATCCGTGTGGGCGTCGGGCTTGATTTCGACAAGTTCTGGAATTTGATTTGCGATGCAATTGAGAGGATTGGGGTGCCCAATGAGCGCTAACGGTGCTGAAAAGGAAAAGATGCTCGACGCGGGCGGCAAGAACATCGTCTGCCTGATGACGGCGCTGCTCGTTGCCATCTTCGCGTTCCAGCTGAACTCGTCGATGCTGGCGCCGGCGCTGGTGCAGATTCAGAACGAACTGAACACCACGGCGCTTGAGGTCAGCAATTCGCAAACGATTTTCTTCACGGCGAGCGCGCTGTTCTCGCTGTTCCTGCCGCGCTTGGCTGACTTGGTCGGGCGCCGGCGCGTGCTGTGCGGCATGCTGCTTATCACCGGCATCGGGTGCGTGGTGAGCGCCGCGGCGGCTAACATCGAGATGCTGAGCATCGGCCGCATTTTGCAGGGCGTTGCCGGCCCTGTGGTGCCGATGTGCCTGATCATGCTGCGTGACCAGGTGCGCGAAGAGAAGCGCTATACGCGCCTGATGGCCATTCTGACCTCCGTCAACGGCGGCATTGCCGGCGTCGACGCATTGCTGGGCGGCTGGCTTGCCGGCACGTTCGGGTTCCGTTCGGTGTTCATCGTCATGGCCGCGGTCGCCGTGGTCGCCGTTGTGCTGGTGTGGATTTTCTCGCGTGAGAGCACGGCCGCCGAAACGCCGAAGATGGACTGGGCCGGCGCCGCGACGCTTGGCATCGCATTCTTGGCCGTTTACCTGGCCATCAATGAGGCGGAGAAGCTTGCGACCGCCAACTGGGCTTACGTTGCCGCCGGCGTCGTGGTTGCGGCTATCTTCTTCGTTGCATTCTGGAATATCGAGAAGCGCAAGTCTGCTCCGATGGTGTCGACGCATTACCTGAAACAGCGCCGTACCTGGGGTTTGCTGCTGACCACGCTGCTGACCATGACCGGCGTGTTCGCTGTCATGAATGGCATCGTGCCCGCCATCGCGCAGGACCCGGACATGGGTGTGAACCTGGGTGCCGATGTTGTGTCGTTCGTCACGCTGACGCCGTATGCCCTGCTTGGCCTGGCGTTCGGTCCCGTTGCGGGCATTTTGGCCAGCAAGTTCGGCTACCACATGGTACTGCGCGGCGGCTTGGTGGTGTCCATCTTGGGCGTTGCATTCGGCATTTTCGTGTCGAACAGCCCCTCCGTCGTGTCGCTCGTGGTCATTTCGGTAGTGCTGGGCATTTCGTATGCGGGCACGGCCAACATCATGCTGAACGGCCTGGGCATCATGCTTTCGCCCGATGACAACCCGGGTTACCTGCCCGGAATGAACGCCGGCGCGTTCAACTTGGGCGCTGGCCTTTCGTACGCCATCCTGTACGCGGCGATGAACGCCGTCGCGGCTACGAGCGGCGTTGCCGCAGGTTATGAGGCATCGATGATCGCCGGCATCGTGTGCTTGGTGCTGGCGCTGCTGTCCTCGCTGCTGATTCCGAAGAAGGCTGACGCGGATAACAGCTAGTTGCGTTGCCGGACAATTGAGTGACGCGCCTAGCGGCGCTTTCTAATACGGTGCGAGCTTTTGCTCGCACCTACGAAATTATTGTTGAACTATAAACCGTGCAGCCGAATTTCGTGGGGTTGAAGCGTTGGCTCAACCCGCAATAGGGAGCCCGAAGGGCGATGCTGCTTTAAACGCAGGGGAAAGTCACGTATAGCCGGCGATGTTCGGTATGTTAGGAAATTCTTATGAGCAAAGTCATTGTTTTCGGTAGCTTGAACATGGACCTTTCCGTGGAAAGTCCGCATATGCCCAAGCTTGGAGAGACCGTCATCGGCGGCGGGTTCGTGACCAACCCGGGTGGCAAGGGCGCGAACCAGGCTGTGGCCGCGGCGAAGCTGGGCGCGCAGGTGCAGATGATCGGCGCCGTGGGAGCCGATGCGTTCGGCGATCAGATGCTTGCGGCGCTGGCCGATGCCGGCGTTTCGTGCGAGAGAGTTGCCCGCACGCAGGACGCTCCGACGGGCGTGGCGCTGATCACGCGCGTGGGTGGCGACAACTTCATCACGGTGGATTCCGGTGCGAATATGGTTGCCGGCATCGACGACGTGAAGGCCGCGCTCGATGACATTGCTCAGCCGGGCGATGTGTTCCTCTGCCAGCTGGAATGCGATTTCGAAACCACCATGCAAGCGCTGAAATACGCTCATGAGCAGGGATTGTATACGGTGGTGAATCCTGCGCCGGCGCGTGAGCTGCCCGGCTGGGTGCTTCCGTACCTTGACTTCGTCGTGGTGAACGAGGGGGAGTGCGAAACCATCACCGGCATTTACCCCGACGACGAGACGACGTGCCGTGCCGCCATGGATAAGCTTGCGGCGGCGGGCGTTGGGCTGATTGCCGTCACGCTGGGCGCTCGCGGGTCGATGGTGCTGGCTGGCGACGAGTTTCTGGTGTCGACGCCGCCCGCTGTGAAGGCGGTTGATACTACTTGCGCAGGCGATACCTACATCGGTGCCTTCCTGGCCGCCCACGCCCGCGGGGAAAGCGTCGCTGCCGCCCTTGACCTTGCGACCAAGGCTTCCGCGATGGCCACGACGAAAGTGGGTGCTCAGCAGTCGATTCCGCTGTTGGCAGAGGTGCGCGGGGAGTAGTGTGACGCGCCTTTCGGCGCTATCTGTTACGGTGCGAGCTTTTGCTCGCACCCACGAATAGGGGGGGGAGCGCCCACTATAGCCCTGAGGAGTCAAGCGACCTGAAGACAAAGGGACACCTCTAATGTCTGCTTGCGATTGTTTTGTATGCAGTGACAAGACATTAGGAGTGTCCCTTTGTCTGCCCGCTGCTTGCAGAGGTGCGCGGGGAGTAGTGTGACGCACCTTTCGGCGCTATCTACTACGGTGCGAGCTAACGCTTCGCACCCACGAATAGAGGAGAGGCGCCCCATTAAAATCCTGAGGACTAGATGGCCTGCAGCTGAGTTTGCTTCGAGATGCCATACGGCTTGCAGCTAGATTTTGTGGGGTTGAGCGAAAAGTGAACTGCCTCCCATTTTTTGGACACGAGAAATGGGAGGCAGTTCAAAACTTATCTGTTCTAAAGAGCCCGAAGGGCGACACTGATCTACTTCTCCAGCTTGGCGATCGTGGCCGCCAGTACTCCCAAATCGATCGGCTTGCCCACGTGGGCGTTCATGCCGGCTTCTTCGCAGGCTTTCTTGTCGTCGGCGAAGGCGTTGGCGGTCATCGCGATGATGGGCACGCTCTTGGCGTCGGGGCGGTCGAGCGCACGGATGGCGCGCGTGGCCGCGCAGCCGTCCATGACGGGCATCATCATGTCCATGAACACCAGGTCGAAATGCCCCGGCTCGCTGGCGGCGAACGCATCGACCGCCTCCTGACCGTTGGACGCATGCACCGTTTCAAGCCCCAGTTTAGACAGCGTGAAGTCGGCAATCTCGCGATTCAGGTCGTTGTCGTCCACCAACAGCGCCGTCTTGCCCGACAGATCCAGCTTGGTTGTCTGCTCCGCAGCTTTTTCGCCTTCCTGCTCGCTGCAGACGGGGAAGGGGAGGGTCACCACGAAGGTGGACCCGACGTCGGGCTCGCTTTCCACGCGGATGCTGCCGCCCATGCTCTCCACCATTTCTTTCACGATGGAAAGCCCGAGGCCCGACCCGCCGAAGCTGGTCTTTGCGTCGTTTTTGGCCTGTACGAACGGCTCGAAGGCGCTCTTCACGAAGTCCTCCGTCATGCCGATGCCGGTGTCTTGGCACCAGAACTCATACGTTGCCGTTTCGCCGTCGAAGGAGATCTCGTCGGTCCAGACGGAAACGGACCCGCCGTCCTTGTTGTACTTGATGGCGTTGACGGCCAAGTTCAGCACTATTTGGCGCAGGTGAAGCGGGCTTCCCACAACGCATTCGTGGTCGATATGCAGCTTTTCGTTGGCCACCCCGAAGGTGATGCCCTTCTCGCGCGCTTGCAGGTCGGCCAGGTAGTTGCACTCGTACAGCAGATCCGGCAGGTTGAAGGGCTCGTTCTGCAGCGTGATTTTGCCGCTTTCGAGTTTGCCCAGGTCAAGGATGCTATTTACCAATGCCAGCAGGTAATCGGACGCTTCTCGCGCCTTCGCTCGCAGCTCGGCTTGGCGCTTCAAGTCGTCGGGGCACGACTCCATCATGTCCAGCACGCCGCGGATGCCGTTGATGGGCGTGCGCACGTCGTGGCTCATGCGGCGCAGGAAGTTCGTCTTCGAATCGTTGGCTCGCTGCGCCTCGAGCGCCGTTTCCTGCAGCTGCTGCTGATAGGCCAGCTCCTGCTTCTTCACGAAGTCGATATCCTGCACCACCACGACCACGCTGGCGGTTCTGTTCTTGTAGCGCGCCTGTTCTTTCACCACCATCTGGAACCATTTGTCGCGGAAGCTTTGGAACACTAGCGTCAGCTCCGTCACTTCAGGGTCGTCGAAGGCGTGCGCCAGGTTGTCGAAGTCCATCATGGAGGCGTAGGCATCTTTCGACTGCGGGGCCATGAAATCGCGCGTCATGATGGCGATGGCACGGCTGGCCGGAATGTAGGTGGGCGCCTCCTTGGTGATGTAGGCGGGAATCTGCAGTGCCTCGAATTTATCGGCCTGCAGGTCGATCTGCACGACCAGGGTGGATGCGTTTGCGGCGGTTCGGTACATGTTCACGTACAGGTGGCGCGCGGCGTCTGCGCTGGTCCTTTTCTGACCCAGGCACAGCCCGATGAGCATCGCGATCGCGGAATCGACAAGGTTCAGGGGCATAAGGTAGGTGGGCACGAGCACAGCCTGCAGCACGGCGAAGATCACCCATGCGACAACCGCCGCTATGACGTTGTTGCGCGGGTTCGCGTCGAACATGATGGGCAGCAGCGCGAATGCGAGGCAGGTGAGCACGCTGGCCGTTTGCTGCTGCGTGAAGGTGTCGTAATGGATGGTGAGCGCGTACCAGATGAGGCAGAACGTGAAGGTGAGCCCCCATGATGCCTTGACCGGCTGTTTTTCAACCTTGGGATGCATCGACGCAAAACCGAGCAGGAAAAACAGCACAGCGGCTATGAAGAAGGTGATCGTGCTGGTTATGGCATGGTGGAATACGACCGTGCGCGAGGTTGAGAAGGCTATGGCCAGAAAGGCGCTGAAGAAGCTTGCCGGGCGCACCACCTCGATGTTGTTTTTCGCGAGCGCTTCCTGATGACCCTGCGTCGAACGATACATTTCCCACTGCTTGCGGGTGAAGCCCAGGTGGAACCACCGGCTGATGAGATTGCTATCCATGTATGGCCTCCAGTGACGCTATGGTTTCGTGCAGCACGTCCACGTCGATCGGCTTGCCCACGTGCGCGTCCATGCCGGCGTCAAGGCACGCCTGTTTGTCCTCGTTGAAGGCGTTGGCCGTCATGGCGATGATGCGCACGGTTTTGGCATCGGCGCGGTCGAGCGCGCGGATGGCGCGCGTGGCCTCCAGACCGTCCATCACCGGCATCATCACGTCCATGAACACGAAGTCGAACTCGCCCGGCGCGGAAGCGGCGAAGGCGTTGACCGCCTCTTGCCCGTTGCACGCCGAGGATATGATAAGCCCTTCGTCGGTAAGGATGATCTGCGCGATCTCACGGTTCAGGTCGTTGTCCTCCACCAGCAGGGCGTGCTTGCCGGCAAGGTTGACGTTCGCTGGCGCGGGTGCAGGCGCCTGACCGCCCGCGCTGACCTGCGCGTTCTTGTCAAGCGCGAACGGGATATCGATGGTGAACGTGGTGCCGACGTTTTCCTCGCTTTCGAGCGTGATGGTGCCGCCCATCATCTCCACAATATCCTTCACGATGGAAAGACCGAGCCCCGACCCGGTGAAGCTGGTCGTGGTTTCCTTGCCTTCCTGCGTGAACGGCTCGAAGGCGCGCTTTTGGAATTCCTCGGACATGCCCAGGCCCGTGTCGCGGCAGACGAAACGGTACGTGGCGGTGTCGGCATCGCTGGCAATCTCGTTGCAGGACAGGTGCACCATGCCGCCGGGCTTGTTGTACTTCACGGCGTTGCTGGCGATGTTCATGAGCACGCGGTTCACGTGCAGCGGGCTGCCGATGAGGTTGAGGTGGGTAAGCTTGGATGCCTCGCGGCCGCCTTCGAACTTGATGCCGTGCTCGCTGGCGTTGGCCTCCACGACCGGCAGCGTCTTCAGCAGCAGCTCGGCCATGTTGAACGGCTTGCTCTCAAGCTCGAGCGCGCCCGATTCCAGCTTGGAAATGTCCAACACGTTGTTCACCAGATCGAGCAGGTAATCGGCGGAATGCAGGATCTTCTCGCGGCATTCGCGTTGCTTTTCCGCGTTGCCCTCGTAGCGTTCGGATACGTGCAGCATGCCGATGATGCCGTTCAAGGGCGTGCGGATGTCGTGGCTCATGCGGCGCAGGAAGCTCGTTTTGGATACGTTGGCGCGCTTGGCCTCCAGGGCCTTGTCCGCAAGCTGATCTAACAGGTCAAGCTCGCGTTCCTTCTCGTCGGTGAAGTCGCGGGCAACGTACAGCACCTCTTCGACGTGCCCGGCCGCATCTCGCTTCTTCACGATGAAGCGCGCTTGGAACCAGCGGCCCTCGGGGTTTCTGTACTCGGTCATCACGGTGTTGTCGCTGCCCAGGCGCGCGTCTAATGTGTCCACGTCTAGGAAGGCCCACATTTCGGTGCGCATGTCGACCTCTACGAAGGTTTCCAGAATGCCGCCGATCGTATCCTTGATGTTCTTGCCGCCTGCGCCCGCCACGCCGTGCATCAAATCTACCGAGTCGATGACCTCGTATTCGTGGGTTTTGATGTTGACGATGAAGACGGTGGTGTAGATGGTTGCGATGGCCGCGATGATCTCGGAGTGTTTCTTCTCTCGCGCGAGGGCTTCCTCAAGCTTCTCGTAGCTGTTGATCAGACGTTCCTGATCAAGCTCTTCCTTGTTGCGGAAATGCCTGACGAACAGGAAGATGCAGATGATCAGCACGATGGAGATGACCGCGGCCACGACTGCGATGCTGATGAGCGTGCCCTTGCGGTTCGAGATGTACTGATAGGTGGATTCCATGTCGGTTTCGATGCAGATGGCGCCGACGACGTCGCCTGTTTGGCTGTCGTGCACCGGGTAGCAGGCGGTGAAGATGTGGCCCCATGACGTGTCGACGACGCCGTTCGCGTAGGCCGCCTCGCCGGAGAGCGCGCGGCTGATGTAGGGGATCATCTCGTCCTCGATGGCATCGCCGGGGTTGCGGAAGTCGTCGGTGTTCGGGTCAAGGCCGTCCACCACATAGACGAGCGTGCCGTTGTCGGCCATCTTCGCGGTGTAGAAGTAGCGCGTGGAGTTCATGGAGCGAATTTCGTTCATGTGCGTCTGCAGGCGCTGGTATTCCGCGGTGTCCTTGTCGGCCGAGGAATTGACGTTGGCGAAATCCTCTTTCGAGAGCATATCGTCCATGATCTGGTACATGGCGTCGGTGCGAGCGCGGTTTTCCTCAAGCGCGTTGTCGAGCACGCTTTCGGTGAGCGTGCTGGTGAGCACGGCGGTGAAGATGACGAATGCGACGATGGCCACCAATATGATGATGACGAGTCCGTTCGTGCCTTGGGTGAAGGCTCTTATTTTCGAGGGCTTTTTCAAGTCCATTGGGTACCCCTTGCGGTCCGTTTCGGCGGGCGTTCGGTGTGCCGTTAGCTAGCATGCGATGTGCATTCAGCAGGCTTTTTTACGTAACGTTTATAGTATCCGCCAAAACGCCACGTCGCAAGAAGAAACCCCGCCGTCAGCACGGGAAAACAACGCCGATAAGCCTGGACGGGAAGACAAAGGGACACTCCTAATGTCTTCCCGCCGCATATAAACATCCATAAGCGCAACGCTTCCTTATACTTTTCCTGGCGATCCAAGGCTGCCGAGCAGGGGCTCGGCGCGATTCCGGAAGAAGGGGAGTGCGTGCTGCAGAATTCTTTGGCACGCTTCATCGGACCGTTCGCCTTGCGGAAAGGAAGGAAACGCCATGGCGGCAACGAGGGTGTTTCACAACGGCAGGGTTTACACGGTGAAGCGGTGTCGCTAACGCTTCAACCTCACGAAATCTTGTTGCTGGGTTTATCGTTTCCGCAATGTCTTCGTGGGGGGCGAGAGAAAGCTCGCCCCTGAATAGAGAGCGCCGTTAGGCGCGACAGACCTTTTCATTGCGGGCCGGCACGGCGCTGTCAGCCGCTTACCCTTTACAGCACCGTGAAGCGTTTTCCCCTGTAGTCGATGATGCCCTCGCTGCGCAGTTTGGAAAGCTCGGCGGAGAGGGTGCTGCGGTCGGCGCCCAGGTAGCTGGCCAGTTCCTCATGCGTGAAGGGGATGGCGAACGTGTCGGACCCGTTCAGCTTCTGCTGCAGCGAAAGGTAGGCCATAACTTTCCCGCGCACCGTTTTCGGGGCGACGGCGATGGCGCGGCGGTTGAGCGCCATGTTGTTGTTCGACATCGCGACCAGCATGTTTCGAACGAGGGCGGCGTGGCACGAGCAGCCGTTCGGGCACATGTGCAGCGCTCGATCGACCTTCAGAAGCTCGACGGTGCAGTCCTGGTCCGCGACCACGTCAATGTCCGAAACGCCGCCTGTTCCGCAAGCGTACGCCACGGCGAAGGGCGAGCCGGGGCCAAGCGATTCCAAGATGGTCGTGCGCCCCCAGGCGTCCGTCGTTTCGGTATGCAGGCGCCCCTGCGTTAGGATGCCGATACGTTTCGGCTTCTCACCTGCGCGGATGATGCGCTCGCCGCGCTTGTAGTGCTTGGTCGCGTGCCCTAGGCAGGGGAGCATCTTCTCTATGTCGGCGGCTGGGATGCCTTTGAACAGCGGCGTTTTCCCTAAATCCATGAAATAGTTCCTTGATTTGTGGGTTTTAGAACAATCGAATCGTAAATCGTTTCGTACAGTTCAGTCAATGGCCTAACGACGAGAGGATATGCCATGGCTGATAACAAGATGTTTTGCTTCCAGTGCGAGCAGACGATCGGTTGTGTGGGCTGCACCGGCGCGGCGGGTGCGTGCGGCAAGAGCGCGAACACCGCGGGTCTGCAGGATGCGCTGACCGGTTCGCTCATTTCGCTTGCGAATGCGTATGCCGACAAGACCGCCACGCCCGAGGTGGATGCGCTGGTCATGGAGGGTATGTTCGCCTGCATCACCAACGTGAACTTTGATGATGCGAAGATCCAGGGAATCATCGACCGCGTGCAGGCGGCGACGGTTGCCGCAGGTGGGGCGGCTGAAGCTTACGATATGAACCAGGTTTGGGAAGCGCACGAGGATATCCGTTCGCTGAAGAGCCTGATCCTGTTCGGCTTGCGCGGCATGTGCGCCTACGCCTACCACGCCGCCGCGCTCGGCTACACCGACGCCGACGCGAACGCCTTCACGCTTGAGGGCCTGCGCGCCATCGGCTCCGACGCATCGGGCGACGACCTGCTGGCCTGCGTGCTGAAGGTGGGCGAGGTGAACCTGAACGTGATGGCGCTGCTGGACAAGGCCAACACCGAAACCTACGGCACCCCCGCGCCGACCACCGTGGGCATGACCGTGGAGGCCGGCCCGTTCATCGTGATCAGCGGCCACGACCTGCACGACTTGAAGCTGCTGCTCGAGCAGACCGAGGGTCGCGGCGTGAACGTGTACACGCACGGCGAGATGCTGCCCGCGCACGCGTACCCCGAGCTGGCGAAGTTCAAGCACCTGAAGGGCAACGTGGGCACCGCGTGGCAGAACCAGCGCAAGGAATTCGCGGAGCTGCCCGGCGCCTTCCTGTTCACGACGAACTGCCTGATGCCGCCGACGGCCGCCTACGCCGATCGCGTGTTCACCACCGGCCCTGTGGAG
>CAVBPP010000076.1:0-11370 GCA_963597295.1 Paratractidigestivibacter sp.
CGCTCAGCGGTCAGGTTGAGAACCGACCTTTACACCAACATTTGGCACGTGATCAACCGGGCTGTACACTCAGTGGCGGAGAAGTAGGGATTCGCGTATTCGCTTCGCGAATCCGCACCCCTCCTTCGCAAGCTCAGTCGGGCGAATTCCTACAAACGTGCCACTGGCACGTTTGCTTCACGGAATTCCACCTCATCGGTTCGAATCCGCTGAGCTTGTAGTGGCAACAAAAAAGCCCGGCGAACCGGGCTGTACACTCAGTGGCGGAGAAGTAGGGATTCGAACCCTAGATACGCTTGTGGCGTATACTCACTTAGCAGGCGAGCACCTTCGGCCTCTCGGTCACTTCTCCACGCTATAATAGGTGCGGTTTGCTATGATACCGTGACCGGCCCGAAGTTGCAAGGAGCTTTTCTGCGTGTCGAAAATGAGACCACATATCGAATCTGCATTTCTGGTTCGCTCGGCATGCGCCGCGCCGTTGGCGGCGGCTGCTGCGGATGGGGCTACGTCCGGCAGCGCGCCGCTTGCGGGTAATCCCATTTCCCGAAAAATGCAAACGTTGGCAGCCGTCGTCGCGGCCTTCGCTATGCTGTTTGCCGTGCTGTTCGCGTTTGCGCTTGCATTGGCGGTCAGCCCCGATCAGGCATTGGCGAAGTCGTATTCCATGCCCAAGGTGGACATTCAGGCGCAGCTTGAGACCGATGGTTCGTTGCATGTTGTCGAACAGCGCACGTTCGAATTCAACGGCGACTATTCGAAAATCTGGTGGTCGTTTTCCCAGTTGCCCAGTACCGCATCGGTGAAGGTGAACGGCGTTCGCTTGGTGAAGTTGAATTCCGACGGAAGCCCGTCGGGCGATGTGAGCGCAATTCCTTCGGTGTCGTTTGACCTGAAATGGCGCGAGAGCGATGGCCCGGGCGTGAGCTCGTATTCCCTTGACGACCCGAAAAATACCGTCTATGTGTTCTTCGGCAACGCGCCTACCAATGTGATCGTGGAGCTTGATTACACGATTGAGGGGATGGCTCAAGCTTACGACGACGTGAGCGAGATTTATTGGCAGTATCTGGGTACGCAATGGACCGCCACTTCGGAAAACGTAACGTGTCGGTTGGAGCTGCCGGTGCCGAAGGGCACCACGGTTTCCGGCGGCGATAACGTGCGCGCATGGGGTCATGGGCCGGCTGGCGGAGACGTCGAGATCAATAGCGATGGTTCGATTTCCGCGAGCGTCGCTAGCGTCAAATCGGGCGAATACGCGGAGTTGCGCGTTTTGGTGCCCACTACGTGGCTCACGAATCTTTCGTCGAAGGACAAGAAGCTGCATTCGGGGACGTTGCGGCTAGATACCGTTGTCAAGGAGGAAAAGACCTGGTCGGACGGCTCTAGGTCGACGGCTACGTCGTCGCTTGCGTTCACTATCGGTTGCGCTGCGGTGTGCGCTGTGCTGCTGATTTGGGCAATCGTCGTTTACTTCCGCTTCGGGCGAGAATACGAGCCGGATTTCAAGGGGAAGTATTTCAGGAAGAACCCTGCGCCTGGCTTGAACCCTGCGATTTTGGGTCGTTTGTGGCGATGGAATCGCGAGGTCGGCGACGACCTGGTTGCGGCTATCTTGCATTTGGAGCGAACGGGTCAGGTTCGCATCGAGGCGGGGAGCTACGAGTTGCCGGGCGAATCGGGACAGCCGGAGGCCGTCAGCGATTATTGCATCGTGCGGAATTCTTTCGCGACCGCGTCGGAGGACGCAGTTAGTGCCGCCACCCTTGATTTGCTGTTCGGAAAAATTGCCGGCGGGCAGAACGCGCTGTGGATCGGTGCCGTGGCACGCTTCGCGCAGAAAAGCCCCAAATTGCTGATTGCAGCCATGAAACAGTGGCAGAAAGCCCTGTCTAGCGAGGTGGAGAAGCTCGATTTCTTCGAGCAGAAAGGTGCCAAGTGCCGCCGCCGTATGTTCGCGGTTGCGGCGGTTCTGTTCGCCGTCGCCCTTGTTGCATTCGTGATGACGGGCAGCTCCACTCCCCTGCTGTTCGCGCTGCCCACTGCCGTGTTGCTGCTGCTCATCGGTAACGCCATGCCGCGCCGCACGCATGAGGGCAATAACCTGATCGCCCGCTGCAAAGCGCTTCGCAATTGGTTGCGCGACTTCGGTGGGCTTGATGAGGAAACCCCCAACGACCAGGCATTGTGGGCCGAGCTGATGGTGTTGGCATATCAGTTTGGCGTGGTGGATGATGCTGTGCGTCAACTGAAGCTGGCTTGCCCTCAGCTGATCGGCGGCGAAGCGGAATCCTCGGCCTGTGCCGCGCCTGTCGCGTCCGTTGCGTCCGGGGCTTCCCCTACCGCCGGGGCGGATATTCCCTGGCAGCGCCTTTACATTGGCGAAGACGGCGGAAAGGGCTGCCTGCAAAGCGCGAGTAGCGTTCTTTCCCAAAGCGTGAACTCCGCCATCGAGACGGCGGTGAAGTCGTTGCAGGCTTCCCGCGCGAAGGGGTCGTCTGACGATGATTTCAGCGGCGAATTCCCTGCGAATGAGTGCGAGGGCCATGAGTCAGGGGCGAGCGGTGCCCGATAGCGAGCGTTCCGCTGTCGGCGGCGAATGTTGTGTCGTCGACGGTAAGCGCCCCCTTGTCGCCGGCGAATGCCATGTCGCCGACAGTAAGTTGCCCGCTATCGATGGCAAGCCGCCCGTCATCGACGAAAAGCCGCCCGACTCTGACAGCGAGTTGCATGTTGCTGACGGCAAGCCGCCCGCGCCCAGCAAGCAACCAAAGCGTGAACCGTCCCCAGCCTTCTATAAGGCCGCAATCGTTTTCGCCACCGTTATCTGGGGATATGCGTTTGTTGGCATGAAGGAGATGACGGCCGTGTTGCCGCCGTCGTGGCTGTTGGGGTTGCGTTTCCTTATCGCTGGCGCTGTGCTTGCCGTGGCGCTTCGCAAACGCATCGCGCGTTTCATCTCACGCAAGACGGTGCTTATGGGCATCGTGCTCGCGCTGGCCGATTTTGCGGCATTTTGGACCCAAACGGTGGGACTTTTGTACACGACCCCCGGCATCAATGCGTTTCTGACTGCAACGTATTGCGTGATCGTCCCCTTCCTATGGTGGGTTATCGCCCGCCGTCGGCCGACGGTGTTCAACCTGGTGGCGGCCGTTGTGGCGCTGGTTGGAATCTGGTTTGTGTCGGTGAGCTCCGGTGCGCTGACCATGGGTTTCGGCGAGGGAATGACGCTTCTGTGCGCGGTGTTCTTCGCGGTGCACATTGTGCTGGTGTCGAAGTTCTCGCGCTCGGCCGACGCATTGACCCTGACGGCCGTGCAGTTTCTGGCTGAAGGGGTGCTTGGTTGCGCGCTGGGCGCGGCGACCGAAACTTTCCCCGGATTCGATGCGTTCACGCCGGGTGCAGTGGGCCAGTTGTTGTTCCTCGCGATATTCGCAACGGTTGTGGCCTTTGGCATACAGAATGTGTCGTTGGCGCATGTTCCGCCTGCTCAAGCATCTATTTTCTTGAGTTTGGAATCGGTATTCGGCGTGGTGTTCGGCGTGTTGCTGTGCGGCGATCGGCTAACCCCGCGCCTGCTTGTCGGCTTCGTGCTGATTTTCGCGGCCATTCTGATAAGCGAGACGCTGCCTTTGCGGAAGAATGTAACAAGCGGTGGGCAAAGCGGCCCGCGGTGATACAATTCCAGCGTAAACGACCGCTTCGGAAGGTAAATCATGGCTGAAAAGAACAACGTTGTGCTCATCGGCATGCCCGGCGCCGGCAAATCGACGCTCGGCATTGTGCTGGCGAAGATCGTGAACAAGGACTTCATCGACGCCGACCTGGTCATTCAGAACCAGTGCGACAAGACGCTGCAGAAGATCATCGATGCATGCGGCCCTGAGGGGTTCATCCAGGTGGAGAACCAGATTCTGAGCGATTTGCAGGCCGACAACAGCGTTATTGCCACGGGCGGATCGGCTGTGTACTCCGATGAGGCCATGGCTCACTTGGCCGAAATCGGCACCATCGTGTACCTGAAGATCAATTATGAGTCGCTGACCAGCCGCCTGTCCGACTTGCAGGCGCGCGGCGTGGTGCTGAAGGGCGGCATTGGCATGAGCCTGCGTGAGCTGTACGACGAGCGTCTTCCGCTGTACGAGAAGTTCGCCCAGATCACCGTCGATGTGAACGACCTGACCATAACCGCTGCGGCCCGCAAGGTTGCCGATGCGCTGGTGCAGGCCGGCTCCGTGGAAGCTGCGGTGCTGTAGCGGCCGTTCGCTCGGCTGCGGCTGCGGCTGCGGACCCGATCGTCGCGTCAGGCGAGGCCTTGTGCTCGGGCGAGTCGGTCAGCGGGCCTGCCCCGACATCTCATATGTCGCCCTGCTTCATTTCGCATAGCAACAAAGAAACCGCCCCGTTTCCCCAGGTAAGGGAAGCGGGGCGGCTGTTTTTGTGAGGTATTCGCTAAGTTGAGCTGCGCTGGCGGAAGGATGGCGCGTGCCCATTCATCAGTCAGACGCCATCCATCAAACGCGACGCTATCGTAGGATTGCCGCTCGCAAATCCAGTCGATTTACGCGCCGAGCGACTCGGTCAGCTTGTCGATGGCTGGCACAGCCTCGTGGTCCTCATGCGGAGCCATCTTGGATTCGTCGCCGTCGGCATCCTTCAGGCGGCGGAAGAAGTCTTTTGTTTCACGTGCAACAACGCCGGACAGCACGATCAGCGCGATCATGTTCGGGATGGCCATGCACGCGTTGAAGATGTCGGCGATGGTCCACACGGCCGAAACGGTCATGTAGGGGCCGATGAACACTGCGGCGATGTAGAGCCAGCGGTACACCTTCACCGCGGTCTTCGAGCCGTTGCTGAAGTATTCCAGGCAGCGCTCGCCGTAGTAATCCCAGCCCAGGATGGTGGTGAAGCCGAACAGCGCCAGGCATGCCATGACCACGAACGACACGACCTCGGCGGGAAGGAACGGCAGGCCGGCCTGGAACGCGGCGGTGGTGACGGCCGCGCCCTCAAGCCCCGGAATCTCGTACGCACCGGTCATGACCAGGGCCAAGCCGGTCATGGAGCACACGATGATGGTGTCCAGGAAGGTGCCGGTCATGGACACGAGGCCCTGGCGAACCGGTTCCTTCGTCTGCGCGGCCGCAGCAGCGATGGGGGCGGAACCAAGGCCAGCCTCGTTGGAGAAGATGCCGCGGGCGATGCCCTTCTGCATGGCGATGATGATGGCGCCGAGCGCACCGCCGGCCGCAGCGCGCAGGCCGAAGGCGCTTTCGAAGATGACGACGAACGCGCCGGGGATCTTGTCGAGGTTCGTCACGATCAGAATCAGCGAGAAGCCGACGTACAGCACGACCATGGCGGGGATCACGCGCTCGGAAACGCTGGCGATGCGCTTGATGCCGCCGATGACCACGAGCCCGACCAGCACGGCGATGACGATGGCGCCGATGACGGTGGCCCAGGAATAATCCATGCCCAGGATATTGACGGTGGCCGACTTGTTGGGGTCGAAGAATCCGGTGATAGCGGAGTTAATGGAATTGACCTGCGTAAACGTACCAATGCCGAACAGGCCAACGCACATTCCGAAGAAGGCGAAGATCTTCGCCAGCCAACGCCAGCTGATCTGCGGCAGACGCTTGCCCATGCCGCGTTCGATGTAGTAGAACGGGCCGCCGAGCACGTGGCCGGTCTTCTCGTCGACGCTGCGGTACTTCACGGCCAGCAGGCCCTCGGAGTACTTCGTGGCCATGCCGAACAGCGCTGCCACCCACATCCAGAACATGGCGCCCGGGCCGCCGGCCACGATTGCGGTGGCCACGCCCACGATGTTGCCCGTTCCGATGGTGGCTGACAGCGCGGTGCACAGCGCGCCGAAGCTGGTGACCTCGCCGGTGCCGCCTTCTTCGTTCTTCAACATATAGCGCAGAGCGCGCGGCAGCTGCCTGAACTGCAGGCCGGCCAGCCTCACCGTCAGCAGAATGCCGCCGGCTAGGATCAGGACCATCAACGGCACTCCCCAGATGAAGTCGTCGATGGCCGTCAGCGCGGTGTTGACGGCGTCGAAAAACCCTTGCATTGCGAAAACCTCTTTCTTCTTCCGTTTCGTCTTGCTTTGCTTGCTGCAATTTCAAAGGCGAATCTTGAAGAAGTCCGGCGCCGCGCGTTGCGCCTGATGGGCGGGGCAATCTGAATATTCAACTGTGGGAGGAATGAGGGAAAAGCCTTACGATGAAGTGCTTTTGCGATAAGCCTTGCGGCTTAGCTCTGTCCTTTGGCCTGAGAGTTTGAGCGAATCGGTTCAGCGCGGTGCGCCTCGGCTTGTGCCTGCGATTGCCTTGCCCCTTCGGCACCCATTAGTTGGGATTCTCCAGAGGCCCCTGCTTGCTCTGTCCCTTGCGGTTCAAAGCACATCAACGGGGTTTCGCTATGAAATTGTGCAGACGATGCTAACAGCACCGCAACGGTTTGTAAACCCAGAATTTACGGTGGCGCACTAGATATTGCGGCTGAAGGGGATGATTTGGCTGGTGAACGGCTGATTTGGGCGGAATTGCCCGTTGGTGAATGGGGTGCGGAACGTGGGCGAGTTAGGGAATGCGGCTGGCTGTTGGTTGGTATTTCGCTGGCGGTGGCTGGGCTGTTTGCAGTTTAGCTGAGGCCTATCGGGGGCGATCGGCAGCGATGGGCTGTTTGCTCTCGACGTTGCGGGCTTTGCCGATGTTGCTATAGAAGGAGGTGCGGTTTCGGGCGGCTTTGCGCATCGTCGGCGGTAGAATGGCGGGGTTGAAATTCGTTGAAAGGTTGACTGTGAAATTTACCGTTGTCGCCGTAGGGAAGCTGAAGGAGCGCTTTTGGTCGGATGCGTGCGCCGAGTACCTGAAGCGCCTGCAGCCGTACGCGAAAACCCAGGTGCGCGAGATCGCCGACGTCGACCCGCGCAAGGCCGGCGGCGTGGGCGGCGCGCGCGACAAGGAGGGCGACGCCATTTGCGCTGAGCTGGCGAAACTTGGGCCCGATACGCATGTGGTGCTGCTGGCCATCGACGGCAAGGAACGTTCGAGCGAGGGGCTTTCCAAGCGACTGGATTCATTGATGCTGCAGGGGTCGAGCAGCTTTGCGTTCGTCATCGGCGGGTCGGACGGTGTGAGCGCGGCTGTGCGCGAACGCGCTGATGAGCTGCTGAGCTTTGGGCCGATCACGCTGCCGCATAACCTTGCGCGCGTGGTGTTGCTGGAGCAGCTGTACCGTTCGCAGAAGATCTCGCACGGCGAGCCGTACCATAAGTAGGTGGTGGGTTCGCGGTGCGAGGCCGCGGGGGTCGGCTCGGCTTTGCGGTTGGGGGCCCGACGCTGTGCGCCCGCTGGACCGAAGGCCCGACGCTGCGCGCCCACTGGACTGAGGGGTGCAAAATGTTACTTGTGAGCAGGGGCGATGCGAGTTGGATGGTGTAGGCTAGGCGATTGCGGCGGCTTGCGATTGCAGCAGCTTGCGGCCGCTAGGTGGTGAAGCCGAAAACTCGCCTCTCCCCCGCCGGTTTCGCCATGGATTGAAAAGGATTTGAGAATGCGATTCGTATCTTGGAACGTCAACGGCCTGCGCGCCGTGCTGAAGAAGGGCTTCGAGGAGATAGTCGCCCAGTTCAACGCCGACGTCTTCGCGCTGCAGGAAACAAAGCTGCAAGCTGGGCAAGCGGCACCGGATTTGCCGGGCTATCACGAGTTTTGGAGCTACGCCGAGCGCAAGGGCTATTCGGGCACCGCGGTGTTCACGAAGGAGATGCCACTGCAGGTGCTGCATGGGCTGGGCTTTCCGCATTTGGACGACGAGGGCCGCATTGTGGCTTGCGAATTTCCGGAGTACTGGTTCGTGTGCGTGTACACGCCGAATGCGCAGAACGAGCTGGCGCGCATCGACCACCGTATGGAATGGGACGATGCGTTCCGCGATTTTTGCAAGGGGCTGGAAGAGGGCGTGCTGCCCGAAGGCGTGCCGGTTGAGCGCGCGGATGCGGAAGGCAGCGTGGTGCTGGCGGCAGACGCTGGCGTTGGCGAGGGCAAAGATGGCGCCGACGTGGCCGCGAGCCCGGTGGCGATGGGCTCGGGGCATGTGCCGGCGGCCTGGCTGCCAAAGACCGAGGCAGGCGAAACCGCGCAGCCGAAGCCCGTGGTCATGTGCGGCGATTTCAACGTCGCGCATAACGAGATTGACCTGAAGAACCCGCGCACCAACAGGGGGAATGCCGGCTTTTCCGATGAGGAGCGCGGCAAGTTCACCCAGCTGCTTGATGCCGGCTTCGCCGATACGTTCCGCGATTTGCATCCTGGCTTGGAGGGCGCGTATTCGTGGTGGAGTTACCGCTTCAACGCGCGCAAGAACAACGCCGGATGGCGAATCGACTATTTCCTGGTGAGCGAGGCGCTGAAGCCGCGCGTGAGGGCGGCCAGCATTTACGACGAGGTGTACGGATCGGACCACTGCCCCGTCGGCTTGGAGCTTGAGGATTAAACTGGTGACGACCGCTGCGCGGCCGCCGATAAATGTACGAGCTTTCGCTCGTACCCACGAATTTGTTTGCTGAACAGGTATAGAGTGCCGTTGGTTTCGTTGGGTTGAGCGGAAGCTCAACCCGTATTGGGGGGCGCGAAGCGCGACACGCTATTTCTGAGGGCGCGTGTGCAGCCCTGTGGTGACGCGCAGCTTCGGACCGTAAACGCAGCAACGCCCGCGGGCCGATGGCGGCTGTGCGGGCGTCGTTTTAGGTGGATGGTCGCTTGCGTGCTTTAGTCGAGCTTTTTCATCGCGAACATAAGGCTGCCGGTGAAAACTGCAAGACCTGCAACGTAGATGGCGGTGGCAATCATGGTGTACTCCTTTGATCGGGCTTCGCATCTGTTTGAAGCGTTGACACGAGTATGCAACCCGAATGTTTCGCCCGAAGAGCCGGTGTGTTACATCAGGATTAAATGCCGGAATTGCCGGCGGGCGGCCGTGGCGCTGTTCAACGTCACGTCGATGAAGTGGCCGCTGAGCGTTGACCGCGGCTTCCCGTTCATTCCCTTCCGGTCCATCTGCTCCAGTTCATCTACATGGCATCATTTGCTTTCTTGTCACTCTCACTCGGCTGTCAGCTGGTCCTGCTTGCTCGCACCCCTTTCATATCTTCGCCCCTTCCCCGCCGAATCGCTCCTCTGTCGTTGGCGCCGCTCCCTCGCCTGCGACCTGCGGCGTATATGTGCTTGTCCGCCCGAATGTTTCACGTGAAAACAAAGCGTGATAAACTCAACCTCCACAACAGATTCAGGCCGCCTGAGCGGCGCAAACACGCACTAGAAGGAAACAACGCGATGGATACAGCGAAGATTGAGGCCGGCGTCCGCATGATTTTGGAGGGCGTTGGCGAAAACCCCGATCGCGAGGGTTTGAAGGAAACGCCCGCTCGCGTTGCCCGTATGTACGAAGAGGTGTTCGCCGGCCTGACGCAGGACCCGGCGGTGCATTTCGAAACCACTTTCGACGAGCATTGCAACGAAATGGTGTTGGTGCGCGACATCAGCTTCTATTCCATGTGCGAACATCACTTGGTGCCGTTCTACGGCAAGGCGCACATTGCCTACATTCCCGCCCCCGATGGCCGCGTTTGCGGGCTTTCGAAGCTCGCGCGCCTGGTGGAGGTGTATGCGAAGCGTCCGCAGGTGCAGGAGCGTCTGACCGGGCAGATCGCCGACACGCTGGTGGAGCAGTTGAACCCGCAGGGCGTGTGCGTGGTGCTTGAGGCCGAGCATATGTGCATGAGCATGCGCGGCGTGAAGAAGCCCGGGTCGAGCACCGTTACCTCTGCGGTGCGCGGCACGTTGGCCGGCAGCTCGGACGCGGCGCGCGCCGCCCGCAGCGAGGCCATGTCGCTCATCCTGCACGGCGCACGCTAAGCGCTGTTCATAAGAGTCGAAGCATGGAAATGATCATCGATGTCTGCCAGGGCCTGTTCGGCATGGCCCCATGGTGGCTTGCGTTCGTGTGCGCGCTGGTGTTTCTGGCCGGCTACGTTGACGCCATCGCGGGCGGCGGCGGGCTGATTTCGCTGCCGGCGTACCTGATCACGGGGCTGCCGACGCATACGGCCATTGCCACCAACAAGCTCAGTTCCACCATGGGCACCACGCTTACCACCTGGCACTTCGCGCGAAAAGGTTATATCCAGTGGAAGCTGGCGGCGGGGTGCATCGTGGCCGCGATGGTGGGCTCGGTTGCCGGGTCGAACGTCGTGCTGATCACGAGCGACGGATTCTTGCGCGTGTTCCTGCTGGTGGTTTTGCCACTGACCGCAGCATACGTGATGAAGTCGAAAAGCTTCGGCAAAGTTGACAAAGAGCCGCTGGCGCCCGGTAAAACGCTTGTGTTGTGCCTGGTCATCGCATTGGTCGTGGGTTTCTACGACGGATTCTACGGCCCGGGCACGGGAACGTTTCTGCTGTTGCTGCTCACTGGCGTGGCGCACCTGAAGCTGGTGAACGCCGCCGGAATCACCAAGGCCATCAACCTGACCACCAACGTTTCCGCTTTGGTGGTGTTCCTGATGAACGGGCAGGTTTTGATACTGTTAGGCCTGGTGGCAGGCGTGTTCAACATCGCTGGCAACTACTTTGGCTCGCATAGCTTTTCCAAGAACGGGGGCGCCATTGCCCGCCCGATTATCATTGTGGTACTGGTCGTCTTCTTCGTGAAGGTGGTTTGGGACCTGGTCGGCAATATGTAGGGAAGATGGGCGGCTGCGGTGCGCAACGCCGCGCGTGGCCGGCGAATCGGGTAGTATGGACGCAAATTGGTGCGCGGTAAGCGCAGGCTGGCGAAAGGGGCCATCATGAAGTGCGTAATCAGCGTTTTGGGCAAGGACCGCAGCGGCATAGTCGCCGCCGTCGCAGTGGCGTTGGGCGATGCCGGCGCGAACATCGACGATATCAGCCAGACCATTCTGGGCGAGATGTTCTCGATGACCATGTTGGTCACGTTGAAGCCTGAGGTTGCCGACTTCAATGCCGTGCAGGAGAAGCTCGATGCCGTGGCGGCCGACCTGGGCGTGCAGATCACCATTCAGCGCGAGGATGTTTTCCAGTTCATGTACAAGCTGTAAGCTGCGCGTATGACCAGGATTTTCTCGTATACGCAGCCGCTCGACGCCGATATCGTCGACGCCTTCTGCACCATGCAGAAGGGCTTTACCGATCAGTTCGTTTACTACCGCAAAGACCGCCCCGTGCGCTTCATGGGGCTTGGCCGCTGCATCGCGCTTCCCGGTCTTGAAGAGGCCGAATGCGAGCTGGTTGGCCCGGCGGACATGCAGCCGACGTTCTTCTCGTT
>CAVBPP010000077.1:0-13505 GCA_963597295.1 Paratractidigestivibacter sp.
GGCAAATCCTCCCAAGGGGGAATGTCGTCAAAGGCTTGCGCCGCCGCGCTCGCCGCGCTCGCATGGGCACCCGCGCTCGCCGCCGCGTTCGAGCTTGCAAGCCCATCGCCGCCTGCAAACCCGCCTTCCACCTGCGCATACGCTTCGCCAGCCTCTTCCCCGCCGCCCATGTCGGCGCCCGGAAGCGACGCCCGCAGCAGGTCGGCCTCTGAAAGCTGAATGCACTTGATGGCCACCTTGCGCTGGATGCGCGTATCCCACGCAACCTGCACGGTGCCAAAGCCGCCAGCCCCCGCCTTGCCCAGGGGTTTATAACGATCAAGTATGAGCCCACGTTTAACCATGCGCCCCATTATACGTGCTTAGACCAAACGCCGGATTCCCAGCTCAGAAAGAGCGCAGCGTAAAGGTCTTCATTCCCGAACGGTAATATTCAAGGCGAAAATTGCCGGATATTCCCGTTCGGGAAGATTTCGCCGGCGTGCGCGTTGCGGAATGAAAAAGCCCGGCGCTTAGCGTCGGGCTTTGATGGTGAACTTTACAGGTTTGCCGGCTAGCCGACTACGCGGCAAGCGCCAGCCAGCCTGCACGCGAACAACCTCGTCGGCCAGCTGACCAACCTACTGCGCGGCCAACTGCGCCAGCCATGCTGGCAACAGCGCGCCAACCTTGCAGGTCGATCGCCTATTTGCTGCTGAACAGCTGGGCTGCCAGGCCGCCTAAGGCAGACAGGTCGATGCCGCCGTTTTCGTTCTTCTTGTCCTCGTGGTCGCTGCCGTCGCCGAAGACGTTGCCGAGCGCGCCCAGAATGTCAGACAGGCCGCCCTCGTCGGCCTTCGCCGCCTTCTGATGTTCCTCGGACTTGCCGGCCAAGAATTCCTCAGCCACCTTGGCTACAGCGCTCACGTCAAGCTTGTCGCCGGTGACAAGGGGGCTCACGGCCTTGATCAGGTCGCCCATGTCAACGCCAGCCAGGTCGATTCCGCTGGATTCCGCCACGCTGGCCACGGTTTTTTCGGGGTTGCTGGTGAAGCCCTGAAGCAGCTGCGGGTTTTTCGCAACGGCGCCGATAAGGGACTGGATGATGTCTGACTGGTCTGCCATGGGAACCCTCCTTGGTCGGATCTATGCGCGTTCCGCGCGTAGAATCATGATACCTGTTCGCAGGGCGTTTCGAGAGGATTCACCGCAGGTCGGCGCGTTCAATTTTTCCTTGAATTCGACCGACGTGGCGGCCAATTCCGCCGCAGGTGCAGGCAAAAGGCAAGCGAAAGCGTAATATAGGCGGGTATGTTTTGGAAAGGGAGGCGCGAGCAAGCAGCGCTTCAAGGAAAGAGAAGGAATAACCATGGCTGAAAACGAAGAGAAGCCGCAAGGCGCTCCCGAGCCGCCGGCCGGTGGCGCCGGCAAGCCGCCCGCGAAGCCGAAGGGCACTCCGAAGGCCGCCAAGGCTGCCGCGCCCGCCGAAACCGCCGAGGCCGCGCCCGCAAAGCAGGCGGACGCCCCGGCCGAGCAGTCCGCGCCCGCCGAAGCCCCCAAGGCCGAAAGCAAGCCCAAGGCCAAGCGCAACACCGTGGCCAAGGAAGACCGCAAGTTCGTGACCACTTCGGGCGAGGCCGTCGAGCACGCCGAGATGGGCCACGCCGCCGGCACGCAGGCCAACGTCGACCTTGACGCCACGCACGACGAGCGCAAGGCCCAGGCGAAGCCGTTCCGCATCGCGGCCATCGCACTGTGGGTGCTCGGCCTGATTGCCGAAATCCTATGCTTCGTGTTCCTGAAGGGCAACAAGCCCATGCCGTGGGTCATCACCCCGCTCGTAGTCGACTTCGTGCTGGTGGTCATCGGCTCGCAGCTGTGGAAAAAGGCCAACCACATCGACCCACCGGCGAAGGCAGAAGGCGCTCTGTACTGGCTGAAGACCGAGCTGGGCGTGGTCGTCGCCGTTATCGCGTTCTTCCCCATCATCATCGTGCTTTTGCTGGACAAGAATTCCGACAAGCGCACGAAGAATCTTGCCACCGTTGTAGCCGTTGTGGCCCTTATCGCCGCCGGCGCTTCGGGCATCGACTATCATCCGGCCACTCAGGAAGGCCTGGACAACGCCGCTGTTCAGGCGTCTAAGCTTTCCGACGGCGGCAAGTGCTACTGGACCGCGGGCGGTTCGGTGTACCACTTCAACCCCGATTGCTCGCATCTGTCGCACTCCGCCGAAATCGTGCAGGGCACCGTTTCCGAGGCCTTCAACGCCGGCAAGACGCGCGGCTGCAAGGACTGCACCGAGGAAGGCGGCTCTGAACTGCTGGCCAGCGCTTCTGGCGCCGCTGCCGCGACGACCGCAAGCAACAGCAGCTCGACGGCCGACAGCCAGAAAGCCACGACCGATTCGAGCAATGCTAGCAAGACCGACAGCTCAGCTGCCGCGACCGATTCGAAGTCCTCGAATTCCAGCAGCGCCAGCAGCTCGAACTCCGGCAACAGCTCGGACAGCTCGAAGAACAGCAGCTCCAGCAACGCGAGCAGCTCCAGCTCGAACAGCAGCTCGTCGAACTCCAGCACCAGCAGTTCTTCCACCCAGAAGAAAGCTGCTTAGCGCGAGCTTGTTAGGCTAAGCAGCCCTGCAACGCAGGGTCTGCGCAAACGATGCGGGCGGCTCACCGTAAGCGACCCGCGCAACGCATAGGCTGCTCAACCGACGTAGGCGCCAATGCCACCGCAAACGGCACAGCCGACGGTTCAATAACCCGATGACGGGAGCCCTTCCACCCGGGAGGGCTCCCGTTCTTTTCGCTACAATGATGTTTTACGTGAAACAATTTGCCCCGCAGCGCCGTTTGCGCAGGCAGGGAAGCAGGAAGGGAACGCCCGTGCAGCAAAATCTGCGAAAAAGCAACGACGTTTTGGCGGAAAACGACCCCTCGGCCGCTTTGAGCAACAAGCACGCGAACGCCGCTGACGTCACCGCCAGCGCGTCCACGGCAGCACCCGCCACAGCCACCGCCGCCCGCACGCGCAGCCCGTTCGCGCGCCGCCTGGCCGCCGCGTTCGTCGCGCTGCTGCTGGCCTTCAGCCTGACGGGCTCCGGCTGCTCCGGCATCGAAATATCTAGCAGCAGCGGGTCGGGCTCAAGCGCAGCGACCAGCCAAACCGCCGCTCACGTTTCCAGCGCACGCGTCACCGTCAGCGACATCCCCGAATACTCCGGGGCGCTGTGCATCGACATCAACGACGGCCAGCCTGGCTTCACCAAAGACGATGCGGATCGCGGCGCGTTCATGGAGTTCTCTGAGCTGGACTTCGAAGGCCGCTGCGGCGAGGCGTTCGCGCGCATCGGCAAGGACACCGTGTCGAACGCCGAGCGCGGCGACATCTCGCAGATTCATCCCTCGGGCTGGGTGCAGCACCGCTACGATTTCGTCGACCAGAACATGGTGTACAACCGCAGCCACCTGATTGCGCACCAGCTGAGCGGGGAAAACGCCAACGAGCGCAACCTGATCACCGGCACGCGCACCATGAATTCCGTCGGCATGACCTATTACGAGGAAATCGTCGGCGACTACGTGCGCCAAACGGGCAACCACGTGCTATACCGCGTGACCCCCATCTTCGCAGCGAACGACCTGGTGGCACGCGGGGTTCAGATGGAGGCCGAGTCCATCGAGGACGGCGGCAAGGCCATCCGCTTCAACGTGTTCATCTACAACGTAGAGCCGGGCGTGGAAATCAACTACGTCACGGGCGACAACTGGGAATCCAGCAAGACCGTCGCCACCACCAGCGAGGGCAAGGCCACCAAAACGACGGCGCGCACCAAAGACGAAGCGCTGGAGAAAACGGCGGCTGAACTGGCCGCGGAAGAGGGGTCGACGGGAAGCGACAACACTAGCGGGACTAGCAACGCAAGCGGGTCCAACTCATCCAGCAATTCCAATTCGGCAAGCGCGTCTAGCAGCTCCGGCAACGAAGCCTCCGACAGCGCGAACTCGTCCGCAAGCGCCAGCTCAAGCAGCGCATCCGACCAGCAGGAATACGTGCTGAACACCAAGAACAAAAAGTTCCACAAGCCCAGCTGCTCCGGAGCCGACAACATCTCAAGCGACAACCGAAAAACCTTCACCGGAAGCAGGGAAACCCTCATAGACCGAGGCTACGCCCCCTGCGGCCAATGCAACCCATAACGGCGATAAAAGCGTGACGCGCCTTCGGCGCTGAACTAATAGCGTGCGAGCTTTCGCTCGCACCCACGAATTAGGTGCACTGGTCAATAACGGACGAAGCGTCTCCCCAGATTAATCGTCTACAAGAATTACGTGGGTTCGAGCGAAAGCTCGAACCGTATTAAAAAGCGCGAAGCGCGCCACACATTTTTGAGCAGGGAAAGGAAGCGGCAAACGATGGCGATTGAAGGCTACATGAGCGACGGGTACGGCACCCATTCGTTCTCGAAACTTGAATTGGCCGCATCCGCGTCCGCACCCGCCGCCCCCGCATCCGCACCCGCACCCGCGCTCGCCGCGGCATCCTCCTCACCCGCCACCATCCGTGTACTGTCAGGCAACCCCCAACAGCAAGTCATCGGCTTCGGCGGCGCACTTACGGAAGCCGCCGCGGTCACCTATGCGGAAATGCCGCCTGACCTGCAAGAAGAGGTCGTCCGCCTCTACTATGGCAGCGCCGCAGAAGGCGGCATCGGCTACACGCTTGGACGCGTCCATCTGCAAAGCAGCGACTTCGCGCTGGGCAACTACGCCTACGTCACACGTCCGCCTCGCGGCGCCGACGCGCTTTCCACCTTCGACCTGTCGCGCGACCAAAAGCTAACGTTTCCCCTGGTGAAAGCCTGTTTAGCAAAGCAACCCAACCTGTCGCTGATCGCCGCGCCGTGGAGCCCGCCGGCGTTCATGAAGACCAACCGGAACATGAACCAGGGCGGTCGCCTGCGCCCCAGCTGCTTCGAAGCCTGGGCACGCGTGCTCGCGCGCGCCGTGCGCACCTGGCGCGACGAGGGCCTGCCGCTTGACCGCCTAACCGTGCAGAACGAGCCCGGAGCAACGCAGCTATGGGACTCGTGCCGCTACTCGGCCTATGAAGAGGCCAAATTCGCCGGCTTCTACCTGCGCCAAGCACTGGCCGCAGAAGGCTGCGACAACGTGAAACTGCTGGCCTGGGACCACAACAAAGAATCGCTTATCGAACGCACACAGGCCCTTGACCTGGCACTTCGCTGGGGAAAGCTGGCAGACCGAGCCATTTGCAAACTCGGCGGCATGCGCACACAGCCGGCAACCAGCACCTTCGACGATGTGTTCGCCGGCGTGGCGTTCCACTGGTACACCGGCGACTTCTTTGACCAGGTCAAAGGCGTACGAGGCGCGCATCCGCAAGCTGAATTGATCCATACGGAAGGCTGCGAGGCGTTCTCCGACGGTCGCGGCGCCCACGAGCCGCACGACCCGGAGCACTACGCGCACGACATGATCGGCGACCTGCGCGCCGGCGCGAACGGCTACGTTGACTGGAACATCCTGCTGAACGAGCAGGGCGGCCCCAACCACGTGGGCAACTTCTGCGACGCCCCGCTGATGTACGACCGCACGACCGGCCAGCTGACGAAGAACCGCAGCTTCTACTACATCGGCCACCTGAGCAGGTGGATCACCCCCGGCTCGCGCATTCTGCCAACGATTACCGCCGAAGATTCCCCACTGGAAACCGTGGCAGCCGCCCGCCCCGACGGCAAGCGAGTTCTAGTAGCGCTCAACCGCACCGACCACGAGGAAACGTTCGCAGTGGAAGAGCAGCCAATGTTCGCGCCGGAAGGCGCAACGGCCCCGACACCCGCCATGCCCGCCACAAACCTAGCAACCGCGACTATCCCACCTCATTCAATAGCCACCATTATCTGGAACGCGTAAGACACGCCAGCTCAACAGGCATAACAGCCGACGCGAATTGAAGATCCAGCGGTGTTTCGCCGCCGGTGGGGCCAAGGTGCTATGCTGACAGGGAAATCAGCGCGGTGGTGAGCGGCTGGCTAGCTCGACTGGCCCGGCCGGCCCAGCTGCAAGTCGCCGACCACTCCGGCCGGCTTGACTGCGATCCACAATCCAACCCGACCATCCCGGCCGGCTCAACCGCAAGCCACCGGCCAACCCGGCCAGCCCGGCCAACCAGCCTAACCGGCCCAACCAACCTCCCACCCAGAAAGGCCCGCCCATGAAAACCATCGACGTCGTTGCCGCCATCATCGTGAAGGACGACCAGATTCTGGCCACGCAGCGTGGTTACGGCGAATTCGAGGGCGGCTGGGAATTCCCCGGCGGCAAGGTGGAGCCGGGCGAATCCCCCGAGGCGGCCATCGTCCGCGAGATTCACGAGGAGCTTGACGCCCAAATCGCCGTCGACGACTTCCTGGTGCAGGTTGAGCACGACTACCCCACCTTCCACCTAAGCATGAAGTGCTACCTGTGCAGCCTGAAATCGAATTTCCAACTGCTGGAGCACCACGCCGCCAAGTGGCTGAGCAGGGAAAACATTGACGCCGTAGACTGGCTCCCCGCCGACGTGAAGGTGGTAGACGCGCTGAAAGAACGCTGGGGGAAATAGCCGCCACAGCTCAACTCGCAGATCGACCAAGCTGCAACTATCAGCAATTCGTCGAGTCCAACAGGCCTTGGCCAGCAAAACGGCAAAAATGCAACCGGCGCGCTCGTAGCAAAGGCAACCTGCGAGCCGCCACCCGCAAGCCAACCTGCCCTAGCAGTCGATGTTGCTCAGGAAGTAATCGTACAAGTCAGGACGAACGGGCTGATCAAGCTCGTATTCGATCTCAACCGCGCTCGTGGTTGTGCCTTCCATGGTTATCTGCTCGAACTTCCCCGACGGATGCATTCTGCCCAGGAAGTAGAACTCGGTGCCGTCGTCTTTGTCGTTCTTGTTCTTGCGGACGAACAGGTAGCAGCGCACGCCGTTTTCCTCCGCGTTCGCCAGTCGCACGATTTCCTTTGACTTCGTGGTCCTGTTGCTCTTCGAAATGGCGATGATGCGCCGGTCGGACACGAAACGATCGTGATACATCGTGGTGATGCTAATGTCCGGGTCTTTGTCGTAATTGATGAACACGGGGAAGGTGTTGGTCGCAGCGTCGAAGAAATACCCACCGACGTTCTGATAGTTCGGCTCCTTCTCCCAACGCAGCAGCTTGGCCACGTCCTCGCGCGTGTACTTCTCGTACAGGACGAAATCGGTATCTTGGTACAGGCTGGAATAACGCGCCTGCGACCTGGTTAAACCGAATGCAATGGCATCAAGCACGCAGTTGCGGAACGCCGCATCGCCAAGCGCCTTGGCGAAAGCATCCGACAGTTTCAGCCCGCCGTCGCTTCGTTCAGCAAGCTGCTGCCCTTGCGTCGAAAATTCCCCGGTCAACATGCTTGCCACCGCCGGCACACACACCGCGGCAGCTGCGTTTTTCGTCGCGTTCGCGCCCGAGCCAACCGCGTTCGCGCCGGCGTCAGTCGTGGCCGCCCCAGCACCGGCAACGTCAGCCGCAGCCGACACTGCACCCTGCAGCACCAGCGCCTGCAGCGCCTCCAAATCCGCCGCACGCTTGCCGTTCGCCAGCTTCTGCGAGATGAACTTCAGCAGCTTGAGCTTCTTATCGTCAAACGCAAACGGGCAATCCTTGTCGTACTTCTGCAAAAACGCAGCGTACGACCCATATTTCTTGATGATGAGCAGCGGATCGATGGCCTCGTTCTCGTCGAAATCGACCAGCCGGGGGATGCGACCCAACAGCTGCTTCAAATGCAGATATTCGCCCCTGATCAGCTTCGCATCGCTAAAGCGCCCTTCCTCAAGCGCCTTGAAAATACGCTGCTCGGACACTTTATCGAACGTGATGGTCGAGCACCCCGGAATCACCGACGAGCCCTCCTTCACCACGCGACGCAGCCCGTCCTTGTTGTAGGTGCGGTCGCCCGAAAGCGCGATGGGCACCAGGTAATTCTGTTGGTAATTCCCGATGAAATCCAGCACCAGCGTATAGTGCTTGCCGGGGAATTTGCGCAGGCCACGGCCCAGTTGCTGCACAAACACAATGGCCGATTCGGTCTTACGCAGCATGACGATCTGATTCAGCGACGGAATGTCGACGCCCTCGTTCAGGATGTCGACTGAGAACAGGTATTGCAGCTCGCCGGCCTCCAGGCGCGCGATGGCCGCGTCGCGGTCGGCGTCCGAGGTCGCGCCATCGATGGCCGCCGACGGGTAGCCGCGCTCGCAAAAAGCCTGGGAAAGTCGCTTCGCCTCGTCGCGCCTACTGCAGAAAACCAACCCGCGCCGGCCACGCTTCTCAACCGAATATTCCTCGATCTTGCGAATGATATGTTCAACGCGGTCATCACTGGTCAAGCGGTTGAACAGCGTGTAATCATCGACCGATTCCTCATCGATTTCCAAATCGGCGATGCCGAAATAATGAAACGGCGCCAGCAAATCGCTATCGAGCGCGTCCTGCAGCGTAATGCGAAACGCAATCACATGGTTGAACAGGGAATACACGTCGTAGCCGTCAGTACGACTGGGAGTGGCCGTCATACCCAGCAAAAACTTCGGCTTGAAATAGTCGATCACCTTCAGATAGCCTGCCGCGCCCGTGCGATGCGCCTCGTCAATGACGATGTAGTCGAACTCGTCGGGCGCGAAATCCTCCAGATGCCGGGCAAGCGTCCCCACCATGGCAAACGTGCACGACGCATCGCGGGAAAGCTGCCCGCCCGAATAAATCGCATAGCTATAGTCGCCGCCGAGCACGCGCTCGAAACTTTCGAGTGAGGCGGACAAGATACGCTTGCGATGGGCGATGAACAGGACTTTCGCCGGCTTTTCCCGAGCGACATCCAGGGCCGACAAGTACGTCTTGCCCGACCCTGTCGCGGAAACCAACAGCGCCCGCGGCTCGTTGCGGTCATGCAAGACCTCAAGCGCCTCTAGGGCGCCCTGCTGCATCTTGTTCGGCCTGATGCCGCCCGCGGCCGCTGCAGGCATCGCCGATGATTCGCCGAATTCCGGCACGGCCCCCGAACCATTTTCGGCAACCTGCGCCGAAAACGCGGCGAGCGAAACTTTACCGCCGCCAACCCCGACGGCGTTCGACGTCAAAAACGCCTCGTATTGGCTGATCCAGGCTTCATCGATGGCCGCCGTGCAGTCATCGTCCCAAAGCTTGTCGTATTCCTCGCGCGCCTCAAGCAGCATCGATCCGCTGGCATACGAGCGGAACAAGATATTCCATTCCTTGTTGCAGGTCAGCGCCTTCTGCGTCAAATTCGAGCTGCCGATGATCACCGTCGACAGCTGCTTCTTGTTGAAGAAATAGCCCTTCGCATGCAGGTCGCCCTGGTAAACGCGCGCCTCGATGTTCGGGTATTCCAGCAGCTTGCGCAGCGCCTCGGGGCTGTTGAAGTTCTGGTATGTGGAAGTGAGCACGCGTCCCGGAATGCCGCGATCGCGCAGGTCAGACAAGATAGGCGCCAGCACTTGCATGCCGCTAGAGGTGATGAAGGCCACGGAAAACGCGAAGCTCACGCAGTCGACGAGCTCGCTTTTCAGCGTGGCCAGCACATTGGAAACCTTGCCGTCGTCGTTGGACAGGATGCGCGGGGCGTAGCGATCATCGGGCTCACAGCCGCCGCCGACGAAGCTTGCCTTCAAGCTTTCGACGAATTCGGGCAGCTCAATGGCCCCGTAGCGAAACCCTTCCCCGCGATTCAAGCCTGCCCCCTATTCCCCGGCGTCTTCGGAGTCGGCGGCTTCCACCACGGCGCATTCGGTTATCAGGATCAGGCTAGCTACCGAAGCGGCAGCTTGCAGGGCCGTTACCGTCACCTTCGCGGGGTCGGCAACGCCCATGGCAATCATGTTGCCGCGCTCGCCGGTTTCGCAGTTCAGGCCGCAGCCCGGCTCGGCCGCGCGGGCTCGTTCGACCTCCACGTTGCCGTCGTAGCCTGCGTTGGCGCACAGGGCGCGCAGGGGTTCCTCAAGCGCTCGGCGGAGGATCTCGGCGCCATGGCGAACGTCGTCGGACGTGGCCGTTGCGCCGGCTACGCCGGAAGCGTTGCCACCGGCAGAGCCGCTCGCCAGCTCGCCGTCCGCGCTGGCTGCCCCGGCAGCGTCACCGTCTGCGCCAGCGGCCCCGGCGGCCGCAGCCTCGCTGCAACCCGCAGCCTCACCCGCGCCCGCAAGATCCAACCCATCGATCACGCGCGACGCCTGTACCAGAGCCACGCCGCCGCCTGCTAAAAGCCCCTGCTCAGCAGCCGAACGCGTTGCACGGATGGCATCCTGAATGCGGCTTCGAATCTCGTTCATCTCGGTCTCGGTGGCCGCACCCACGCTCAGCACGGCGATGCCGCCCGTCAGCTTCGCCAGCCGCTCGCGCAGCACGCCCGCATCGTATTCGGAATGCGGCTTGGCCAGCTCGGCACGAATGGCCTCGCAACGGGCCTCCACAGCATCGGCCTTGCCCTTGCCGCCGATGATCAGCGTGCGGTCCTTCGTTATCTGCACGTCTTGCGCGCGCCCCAGCATGCTCTTGCGCGCGTCGGTCAGCGCAAGGCCCCTATCAGGCGTTATTACCTCGCCGCCCGTCAGAATGGCCATGTCCTCAAGTTCGGCCTTGCGGCGCTCCTCCGCGCCGGGTGCCGTCACGGCAACGCTCGTCAGCACGCCGCGCTCGCGATTGGTCAGCAGCGCGTTCAGCGACTCGCCGCGCACGTCGTCGGCCACAATAAGCACCGGGTGCCCGGAATCGATAACCTCCTCCAGCACCGGCACCACATCGCGGAAATTGTCGGCCAGGCGCTGATCGGTGATCAGAATGTAAGGTTGGTGCAGCTCACCGGTCATTTTCCCCATGTCGTCGGCCATGTAAGGCGAAATGAAGCCGCGGTCGAACAGCATGCCGCGCTTCACGTCCAGCGAAAGCCCGAAGCTGTTGGATTTCTCAACCGATATAACGCCGTCCAGCCCAATCTCCTCAAGCGCGTCGGCGATGAGCCCGCCGATTTCGGCATCGCCGGACGACACGGTGGCAATCTCGGCCATCTGGTCGCGCGTGGTCACCTGCTGCGCGCCGGCCAACAGCTCCTCGGCCACCGCGTCGGCCGCCGCCTGAATGCCGCGGCGCAGCGCAAGCGGGTCGCTACCTGCGGCAACGTAGCGCACGCCCTCGCGCACGATGGCATCGGCCAAAACCGTCGCCGTGCTGGTGCCGTCGCCCGCCTCGTTATTGGCGGCGATAGCGGCCTGGCGAACCACCTCAAGCCCCGCGCGCGCCGTGCGATCTTCCTCGCTCACATGCGAGGCAACCATGGCGCCATCGTTGGTCAGGTTAGGGTGACGCTCGCCCTTCTTAGTCATGGCCACATAACGACCACGCGGACCAAGCGTCACGCGAACCGCGTCGGCGAGTTTCGCCACGCCAGCGGCCATTTTCTGTCGAGTTTCGTTGTCGTAGGAAATTTCTTTAGCCATAAAGTTCAGCTTTCGTTGTTCGGAGGGAAGGATGCTCACAGCGGGAAAACGCTGGGCGCAAAACGCGGGCCGGAGGTCGCCGTGAGCGGGGCGCCGCGGGGCCGGGGGCCGGAGCGGGCGCCGTGGCCGGGGGCCAGAGGTCGCCGCAAGCCGAAACGCCGCCGACAGGCCAACACACTAGCAAGGCAGCCCAGCAGCCCCCTGCACCAGTTATTTCTCCAGCCAGTCGACCAGTTCGGCGGCGTTATCGAACACGCCGCAGATGTCACGCCAGTTCGATGAGTTCAAGCCCGTCTCGGTCATGTAGTCCAACTGCTCGATCATCTTGTCGTAGAAGCCGCCCACGTTCAGGATGGCCGACTTGCAGTTCATCTCGCCCGCCTTCACCTTCGAAAGCACCACGAACAGCTCGTCGAGCGTGCCCAGCCCGCCCGGCATCGCAATGCAAGCATCGGAAAGGTCCATCATGCGCTCCTTGCGGCGTGCCATATCGGGCGTGCACATAACCTCGGTGCACGGGAAAATGTCGCGCCCAAGCGCGTTCAGCCCCTCGGTCACGATGCCGATGATGTGGCCGTTTTCGCTGGCAGCGCCCTTGGCGACCGCCCCCATCAGGCCCGTGTCGTAGCCGCCGAACACCAGCCCGTGCCCGCGCGACGCAAGCTCGCTGCCCAGCCCGATCGCAGCATTTATATACATCGGATCCAAATTGGCGCTGGAAGACCCAAAAACGCAAAACCTCATGGCGAAACCTTTCTCTAAATATGTTGCCTGTAAGAGTACAACAAAACGCCCCGCCACGCCCGTGCCGAGGCCCCTCCCTCCGCAAGCAAAGCAGGCAGGCCCGCCTACGAAGCTGCGTATGCCCCAAGGGCCCCATCGCACTCTTCTGCAATGGAATTCGTCAAAGCCTGCCCCATTTTTCGAGTTGTGCGGTAAAGTGCGGCTCATTCTGTTTCGTTACGCTAACTTCGACCTGGGATTTCAGCCAACCAGACACCTCACCACGACGCTAAAGCAAGCATAAAGCAGGTAAACATGCACCCAAAGCTCAAAAATCACCGCACAACTCGAAAAATGAGGCAGAATCCGCCAAATGTCATTTCATAACGATGCAAATGGGGCAGGACGAATCGCATGGGACAGGGATCAGCCCCGCCCCGCAGCCCAAGCCGCCGAGCGCCCCTACACGCCGCCGCCTTTGTCGTGGCCGGGGGCTCCCTGCTCGGGGGTGCGGGCGTCGGTTTTACCGCGGGAATTGTCCGCTTCGACAAACCAGGAATCGTAAAGCTGCTGATAGGTGCCATCATCGCGCAGCTGCTGCAATGCATCGGCAAGCGCATCGCGCAGAGCGGTTTGCCCCGCCTGCAGCGCCAAACCATACGTCGCCTCGCCGGCGTCGACGCTGCACACCACGTGCTCGTCGCCGTACGCCACGCGCAGGTGGTAATTCGCCGCTGCAACGTCGGCCACCACAGCATCAACGTTGCGCGCCTGCAGCCCGCTGAACAGCTCAGTCAGCGTATCGTATTCCGTAACGGTAGCGCCCTCGAAGCGCCCCGCAACCCACGCGGCACCGGGCGACGCGGCAAGCACGCCTATCTTCGCGCCGGCAAGCCCGTCCGTCCCCGTTATCTCGGACGATTTCTTCACCACCAGGCATTGCGTCACCGTCAGGTAGTCGACCCGCGTCAGGTCGCCGCCAAGGGCAGGGGCGCACGTCAGCAGCGCCGCGTCGGCGCGCACATGCTGCCCGCGGGAGTATTCCCCATCTGCGGAAACGCGCGCGAGCATGCTTTCCTGCGACGAAGCCTTCTGCCAGCTGCATCCAAGCCCCATCTTGCCCGCCGCCGCGGCCATCAGATCGTACGCGAAGCCCGTTTGCACGTTGTTCGCGTCTTGAAAGTACGGAAGGTCGTCGGCCCGCGCCGCCAGCGTCAGCGTGCCGGACGCCACCAGCCCCAGGT
>CAVBPP010000078.1:0-26988 GCA_963597295.1 Paratractidigestivibacter sp.
CCCTGGGGGTCGGCTGCGCCTGTTGCGGCGCAAGTGGATACAATACGCGCCCCCGGCCCGCCGCGCAAGGGGGAATTTGCCATGGGAGCGTTTCTACACAAGGCGTTCACATTTGGGCTTTGGGACATTTAGAGGAAGGCGGAACAGATGCGAACCCAGCGGCTGCGATCCCCTGGCCGCTCGCGGGGCGCAGATGAATAATTTGCCGGCGCGTCTTCGGCGCTTTCCTATTTATGGCGCGAGCTTTCGCTCGCACCCACGAAATTCAAAAGCCCTCAATTCCTTGGGGCACTCGCAAAGCTAAGGGATTCCCATGAGGCCAGGGGACAATGATGAAATCACAAGACACTGGCACCATCCAGATTTCTTCAGCCCTATGAAACAAAACCTCTCTCTCCATACGCAAGCGGGGCACCCCTTGAGGATGCCCCGCTTGCGTTCTTTGTTATTTGCGGACATGAGCGATTCGCCGAATCGGCCTGCTCGATGCCTTGTTACACCAGTTTAACGAACTTACGCTTGCCTACTTGGATGGTTGCTCCGGCCAGCATTGCCGGGTCGACGTTGTAGGCCTTTGCGGGAACGGCTTCGCCGTTGACCTTCACGCCACCGCCGTCGATGAGGCGACGAGCTTCGCCGACGCTGTTGCACATCTTGGCTTCGGACAGAAGCTTGGCCAGGTACACCTTGCCCTCGTCATTCGGGGTGAGGTCGGCTGCAAATTCCGGAATATCCTCGGGCACCTCGTGCTGCTTGAACAGGCGATCGAAAGCTTCCTCGGCATCGGCTGCTGCGGCGTCGTCGTAGTACGCGGCGACGATGTTGCGGGCCAGGGCGCGCTTGACCTTATTCGGGTGCAGCGTGTCGTTTGCCAGGCCCTGTTCAATTTCGTCAATCTCGGCCACGGAGAGGGTCGATGCCAGGCGATAGTACTTCACCATGAGCTCGTCGGGGATGGACATGACCTTGCCGAACATGTCATCGGCCTTGTCGGTGAGACCGACGTAGTTGCCGTAGCTCTTCGACATCTTGCGAACGCCGTCGGTGCCCTCGAGCAGCGGCATGGTCATCGCGATCTGCGGCTCCATGTCCATCTTCTCCATGAGGTCACGACCGGCGAGCAGGTTGAACAGCTGGTCGGTGCCGCCCATTTCGACGTCCGCCTTGATTTGCACGGAGTCGAAGGCCTGCATGACCGGATAGAGGAATTCATGCAAGGCGATGGGGGTTTGCGACTTGTAGCGCTTGGTGAAGTCGTCGCGCTCGAGGATGCGGGCGACCGTGAACTTGCTGCACAGCTCGAGCAGGCCCTTCAGGTCGAGCGACAGGATCCAATCGGCGTTATAGACGATCTTGGTCTTTTCCGGATCGAGGATTTTCATGGCCTGGTTCACGTAGGTTTCGGCGTTGGCCTGGACCTGCTCCTGCGACAGCTGCGGGCGCGTGGTGTTCTTGCCCGAGGGGTCGCCAATAAGTGCCGTGCCATTGCCGATGATAAGCGTGACGTTGTGGCCTAGGTCCTGGAACTGGCGCATCTTACGCAGCGGCACCGCATGGCCGAGATGCAGGTCAGGGCTGGTCGGGTCGACGCCGAGCTTGATGTTGAGCGGCTTGCCGCGCTTGAGCTTTTCGAGCAGCGCGGACTCGGGCACGATTTGAGCGGCGCCCGATTTGATGATGTGAAGTTGTTCTTCTGCGGACAACATAGGTTTCCTCTTCCTATACGCGAATGCTTCAGGATTCTAGCACATACGTTACTAATTACTACCGTTGGGCCGAAGCGGCTACGAGACGCCTCGGAACAGGTGGCCGCTTGTGGTCCCGGGCTCCTTGGGAAGCGCCGTCCCCTGCGCGTTGGCGACGTTGCGGGCCTTGACGGCGCGAGTGACGGCGGCGGCGGTTTCGTCGACGGTCATGAGCGACGCATCGACCATGAACCAGGTGACGCCGGCGTGCACCAGGTCGGGGAACGCGTGGGCGACGTCGAGGCGCACGCTGTTGTACAGGTGGCTTCGGCCGAGCTGATCGCTTACCACGGGGAACTCGTAGTCTTTGCGGTCCTTCAGGAAATGCGGACTTTTGCGGCGCGCGCAGCTTTCGCATTTCTGGTTGCAGGGGCCTTGGCTCATGAGCATGCAGTGCTCGGTAACCATGAGCTCTTGGCTTCCGATGATGGTCAGGCCCAACTCGACGGGTGCCTCTTGCGCCAGGTCGGCGATTTGCGCGAGCGTCAGTTCCGGGGAAAGCCACACGCGGGAAGCGCCCAGGTCGGCGGCCGTTTGCAACGAAAGCTTGTTGGTCACGGGCAGATGCGGGCCCACTTCGACGATGGCGCCTTCGGCGTGCGCTCGGGTGAGCGCGGCGAGGCTTTCGGCCATAACCGGGTTGCCGGCATGAACCGACTTCCAAGCATCGAAGCCGCAAGCATGTTCGCGGGTGAGCGGCAGGTCGTCGTGGTCGGCGACGGGCAGCGCCACCGCGCAGCCCTTCGGATACGCGCTGCGCTCGACCGTTTCGGAGACCTGGCCTGCGACAGTCGCCTGACCGTGCACGAGATTAACCGCCGGGACGTATACAACCTCTGCGCCAGCCTTTCGGGCAGCGCGAGCGCATGCGGGATTGGTCACGAGCGCGGCGATGTGCGCACCGCCGGCGTTGGCTGGACGATGGTCGCTACGCGGCTCGATGCGGGGAAGGCTGCGCGAACCCTCCCCTTCGGCAAGCGCCTGAGACAGCGTGTGCAGCGCTTCGGCGCGCACATGATGCAGCTGCGAAAAGCCAATTCCGACGCCTTCGTCCATATCGATGGTGAGTTTTTCCAGGTAGAACGCTGTTTGACCGAGACGGTCGACATGTGCGCGGACATCCTGTTCGGTGACGGCCTTGGTTCTTGCCGGCTCCACCACGGGGCCCGCCGCCACGCCTTCGGGCATTGCTTCGCCGAAACGCTTGCGAGCCGCGTTGAATGCGCGGGCGTTCTTTTGGGTGTCGGCCAGGCGGAAACTTGCGGCGAGGGGCTGACCGATTCGCAACTTGACCATGCCCTCAACGGCGATGCGCGGCTCGTTTTCTGCCGCGGAGAATGCGGCGGTTGCGGCGCGAACGCGGAAGACGCGATCGCCCTCGTGAACGCCACGGGGCTGCTTGTCGAAGCGCACCCGCACGCAACCTTTGGCCTTGGCGGCTGGGGTCACCTCGATCGCGGTGAAGGCCGCATGGCCGCGGCGCATCCAGGCTTCCAGAACGTCACCCTGGCTAATGAGCTGGGAATTCTTGATGACAAGGGCGCCGTCTTCAACCGATTGGACGCGACCGACGTTGACGCCGCGGTTGTTTGGGCGCTGATAGCTCATGATGTCGTTACCGCGCTGGCCTTCCAGATATGCGGTGGTGAAGCCACGGGAGAATGCCTCGGCGAGCGTTTGATGCTCCGACTCGGGGGCGGGCGGAACGTTCCAGGCGGCGGCGCGAGACGTGGCGGACGCGAGCTGCGCGCCCGATTCTGCCTGCGCGGCAGGCGCGGGCGCAGCTTCGGCGCCTTGCTCGGCTGCGGCACGGGCCTTAAGCACGCGATCAAGCGCGGCGCGGTACGTGCTGACGACGGCGTACACGTAATCAGGCGACTTCATGCGGCCCTCTATCTTGAGCGAGGCGACGCCGGCCGCTACCAATTCGGGCAACAGGTCAATCGAGCACAGGTCTTTCGGCGAAAGCAGATGGTCCCCCGGCGAGGGAAGCGGCTTGCGCTGTGCGGCATTCCGTAGCTCGTATGGCAAGCGGCACGGCTGCGCGCACATGCCGCGATTGGCCGAGCGTCCGCCTATGAGCGAGGACATAAGGCACTGGCCCGAATAGCAGACGCATAGCGCGCCATGGGCGAAGGTTTCGATTTCCATCCCCAGCTCGCGCCCAACGTTCGCCAAGTTCTCAATTTCGGGCAGGGAGAGTTCGCGCGAAAGCGTGACGCGCTTGGCGCCGAGTTTAGCCGCGGCGCGCATGCCGGCGGCGTTATGCGTGTTCATCTGCGTGGAAATATGCAAGCGTGCTTGGGGCAGCGTGCGCGTGAGCTCGGCGGCAAGGCCGATATCCTGCACGATGAACGCGTCGGCGCCGGCACGATACGCCTGGCGGGCGCATTCGAGTGCTTCATCGATTTCGGCAGGCAAAATGGCGGTGTTCAAGGTCACGTAAACATTGACACCGCGAAGATGGGCGAACCTGCAGGCATCGGCAAAGGTATCAAGCGTGAAATTATCGGCGCCACGACGGGCGTTGAACGACTGCAAGCCCAGGTAAACCGCGTCTGCGCCGGCGCAGATTGCGGCATGGAACGCCGCTTCGCCGCCGGCTGGCGCGAGCAGTTCGACTTCCTGCAACATAGCAAACCCCCAATAACGCGCGCACCGCAGAGGCGTCACGGTGGCTTGGCCGTGGAAAATGCCCGATGGGAGCAAACGCGTAACACAAAGCTAATAGGTGACGGTAGTATAATCTGCCCAATGAAAATCAGGAGAAAACAGCGCGAAAAGCGCACCCATGCCGTCGCCTGGCTACTGTTGGTGGCCCTGGCCTGCTGCTGCTTCCTTGGCTACTGGGGCGTACAGGGAGCGCTGCGCGTCATGGATTCGTGGACCGACGACCTTCCGAGCATCGAGGATACCGAATTCACCAACACGGCACGCGAATCGGTCATGTACGCCTCCGACGGCAAAACCAAGCTTGCGCAGTTCCAACTTGAGAAGCGCTACCCCGTTGAAAGCAACGAGGTAAGCCAATACGTGAAGCAGGCGACCGTCGACACCGAGGATGCACGCTTCTACCAACACAACGGCGTCGACGCGATAGGCATCGCGCGCGCTTTGGTGAACAACCTGGCCGGACGCAGCCGCGAGGGCGGTTCGACCATCACCATGCAGCTCGTTCGCAATACGATGTTGACCGATGAGGCGAACGACATGACCATCAAGCGTAAGGTTCGCGAAGCTAAATTAGCTGTTGAGCTGGAAAAACAGTATAGCAAAGACGATATTTTGCAGATGTATCTGAACACAGTGAACTACGGCGACGGCTGCTACGGCATCGAAGCGGCGGCGCAGAATTACTTTCAGGTGAGCGCTTCGAACCTGACGCTGGCGCAGGCCGCGGCACTTGCCGGCATTCCGCAGTCGCCCACGAATCTGAACCCGAAGACGCACCCGGATGCCTGCCTGGAAAGGCGCAACCTAGTGCTTGACCGCATGCTTTCCGCCGGCGACATCACTCAGGAAGAGCACGACGCCGCGCAAGCAGAGCCGCTGGGCCTGAACCCCGCCGATGAAGCGCCGGAGGACGGCATTTACGCATACCCGTACTTCACCAGCTATGTTCGCAATCAGCTTATGGAGACGAACAACCCCTACGGATGCAAGTACGCCGACCTGTTCGAGGGCGGACTGACCATTTACACGACGCTCGACACCAAGATGCAGGATCAGGCCGAGGCCGCCTGCGCAGCGCAGCGGGCACGGATGAGCAGCGATCTAGACGCTGCCTTGGTTGCGGTTGATGCGACAACGGGGCAGGTCAAGGCTATGGTCGGCGGGTCTGACTATTCCACCAGCCAAGTGAATATAGCCACGGGCGAGGGCGGCAGCGGAAGGCAAGCGGGGTCGACGTTCAAGGCATTCACGCTTGCAGCGGCCATCGAAAAGGGCATCAACCCGTTAACGCGCATCGACTGCTCGTCTCCGATGACGAAGGAGATCAGCGGCAGCGAGCAGTCGTTCGAGAACTTCGACAACGCTAATTACGGCATCCGCACCATCCAGTCGGCAACGGCGGTATCCGCAAACACGGGCTACCTGCGGCTTTCCGAGGAAATCGGGCAGGCTTCCACGACGGAAATGGCCAAACGTCTTGGCGTCGAATCGAACATGAGCACCGTGTACACGTCCACCTTAGGCGTAGCGAGCGTCACGCCGCTTGAAATGGCGAGCGCTTATGCGACCATCGCCAACGGCGGGACGAAGCACGAGACCATCGCCATCACGAAGATCGTCGATTCGGACGGCAACGTGATTTACGAGGCGAAGGACAACGGCACACGCGTCATCAGCGAAGAGGTTGCAGGCGCCACTACTTCCGTGTTGAAGCAAGTGTTCGAGGCGTCGGACGGCACCGCATCGAGCGCTAAACTTGAGAGCGGGCAGCCCGTCGCGGGCAAGACCGGCACCTCGACCGACTTCGCCGACCACTGGCTTGTCGGATACACCCCCACCCTTTCGGTTGCAACGTGGATCGGCAATCCGTCGGGCAGCGTGAAGACCGACACAAACCTGAACTGCAACGCGCTTTGGAAAGACTTCATGGACCGCGCGTTGTCCGGAACGGAAATGAAGCAATTCCCCGAAACAGCGAAGCCGACGTACAACAACTCGTTCAACGACAAGCAAAAGGCGCTGTACGGAGCCGAGGCCGAAGCGGAAACGACGACGACCACGCCGACGCGCCTAGGATCGGGCACGACCACCGTTACGACCGGCGGGCAGACGCCGCCGAGTGCCGTGGGGCAGACGCTCGCGCAGGCCACCACCACGCTCGCCAGCTGGAAGGCGGGCTATATCTACGAGGCTTCCTCAACTGTGGCGAGCGGAACCGTCATCAGGCAATACAATGCGAGCGACGGCATGGTGGTGATTGTGGTTTCGAGCGGGGCGAGCGGCACGAGCGGATCTTCAACGAATACGAGCACAACCGCCACCGCATCGACGAATGGGTCGACGAGCAGCACGTCCGGTACCGCGACGAATTCCAGGTGATGTTTAGCTGGCATGGGGCGCAGCGGCATCACCGATGAGGCTGACGCGCAGCGGATGCGCTTCGCCGTCAGAACGCGCCTTCGCTTCCGCGCCGTAGCTTCATCTAGGGCTCGAAACGCTCAGAGCGGCCGGCGTCAAGCTCGGCTTGCAGCGGAAAATTTCTCTTGCGCCAAAAAGCTCGGGGGTATCGATTCACAAACGATCGATACCCCCGATTTGCTGTTCAGGCTATGTGACGACAAACTACTTCTGCAGGTTCGCAACCGTCTCGTCGGCCGACTTCAGCTCGGAAATTCCCTTATCGTACGCAGTCTTGATGTCGGAAAGTCGTTGATCGTAGGTGGTCCAGTCGAACGGCTTCTCGTCAGTTGCCGATTCGATTTCGGTGTACAGCGTGATGTAGTCGTTCAGAGCAGACTTCAGGCTATCGCAGCCGCTGACGTACTTTTCCTTCACATCCTTGAGCGCTTCAGGTGCATCCTGGCTAGAGAGCGAATCGAGCGCCTTGAACGCGTTGTCCGCCTGGGTGCGCATCGTCACGACGTCCTTGCGCGAGACCGCATCAGTGAAGCTGGAAAGGCGGGTCTGCAGGTCTTCCATGGTTTGGTTGACCTGGCTCATGTACTCACGGTTTTCAGCCTGCGCCTGCTGTTCGGGCGATGTCTGCTGCTGCATACAGCCGCCGAGCAGAGTGGCCGACAGGGCCACGGCGCACAATGCGGTCATGATTTTCGCGAGCTTAGCTTTGTTCATACTTGAATCCTGTTCATGTCAAATGGGCGATGGCGGCGATTGCGTTACGCGGGGCGTCAGCCCGTTGTCGATGTTGTCCCACCTGTTGCGGTGCCCCCGCCGCCTCCGGTCGTGCCGGCTGTGCCGGTCGTACCGGTTGTGCCGGTTGTAGTAGTTCCGGTTCCCGTGGTGCCCGTCGTGCCCGTGCCCGTAGTGCCGGTTCCGGTCCCGTCGGCGTTGGTGCCATTGCTATAGGTATTGCTGTACGTATTGGAATAGCTATTGTTGTACGAACTCGAATTGCTGGTCGAATTCGAATACGAGCTGGAAGAGGAGCTGGAACCGTAGCTGCTCACGCCATAAATATGGTAGGTCGCGTTCTGGAATGCCGTATACGTAGGCGAAGAGGCATCCGGGAAGCTCTTCGTCTCCTGACCGTCCAAAACCTTGTCCATGAAATTCTTGAACACGTCGGCGCAGTTCAAATGCGACGAGAGCGTCTCTTGATTCGACGGATCGCCAAACCAGACGGAAACCGAAAGCTGCGGGGTGATGCCACAGAAGGTAATGTCGTGGTATTCGCTGGAAGTACCGGTCTTGGCGGCAACTTCCTGGCCATTCGCAAGCTTAGCTTCGGTGCCCGTGCCCTCAGAAGTGTTCACGACGGTCTTCATGACCTCGGTTGCCGCATGGGCCACTTCGGCGGAAATAACCCGCTCGCCCGTCGGGTGGGAATTGTCCACGATGAGGTTGCCGCTCTTGTCGTAGATCTTCAAGATCGGCTGCGCATCATATTTGGTACCGCCATTGGCAATAACCGAATAGGCGCTCGACATATCGAGCATGGTCACGTTGGACTGGCCAAGGGTGAGCGACGGATTGGCGTTGAGCGTGGATGTGATGCCCATTTTCTTCGCCGTTTCGATAACCTTTTCCGTGCCCAGCGCCATCTGCAGACGCACGAAGCCGGTATTCGACGACACGGCGAATGCGCGCGTGATGGTGCGCGTTCCGTAGTTGATGTTGTCGATGTTCTGCAGCTGGTTGGAGTTGGTGTAGCCCGTGTCAGGAATGGTTGCCGGCGACGAGCAGTCGATGTTCGTATTCGGATCGATGCCCTCTTCCAAAGCCGTTATGAGGGTGAACGTCTTGAAAGCCGAACCGCACGGACGGCCACCGTTGGTGCCCTCGCCGGTTGCGAGGTTCGTTTTCTGCGTTTCCCAATCTTTGCCGCCGACCAGCGCTTTTATGTGGCCGGTTGACGGGTCTATGGCCACAAGAGAACCACTGATGGCCTCGCTTAAGGCGTCTTCCTTCTGGCGGACCGCTTCCTCAGCGGCCTCCTGCGTGCTGACGTCGAGCGTGGTGACGACGGTCAGACCGCCCTTGAAGATATCCAACTGCGAATACTGATCTTGCAACACGGTTTTGACATAGCTGGTGAAGTACGGGTATTTCTCGATGCCATCGACCGTGGGCGTGGAGGTATTGAGCACCAGCGTTTCCGCCTGGGCGGCGTCGTGCTCGGCCTGGGTGATGTAGCCGTTGGACAGCATGCGATCGAGCACCGTGTTACGGCGCGACACGCAGTTGTCGTAGTAGTCGATGGGGTTATTGTACGTAGGCGACTGGGGAATGCCGACGAGCGCCGCGGCCTCGGAAAGCGTCAGCTCGTTGGCATTCTTCGAGAAATAGCGCTGGGCGGCTGCTTGGATACCATAAGCGCCCGAACCGTAGTTGACGGTGTTGAGGTACATCAAGAGGATTTCGTCCTTGCTGTACGATTCCTCAAGCTTGACGGACAAATAAATCTCACGAATCTTGCGCTTGAGAGAGATGTCGTTCATCTCGTCGGAGAGCACCGTATTGCGGATGAACTGCTGGGTGATGGTCGAGGCGCCCTCGCGACCGGAACCGGTGAGCGAGACGACCGCCGCGCGGGCAATACCGACCAAGTCGTAGCCGCCGTGCTCATAGAAGCGCTCGTCCTCGGTCGCAACCGTGCCTTGCAATACGTAAGAGCTGATCTTGTTGATTTCAACCGGTTCGCGATTTTCAACCTGGAAGCGTGCGAGCTGGGTTTTCTCGTCGGAAGCAAGGACGGTCGTAGGCATGGCCGTATTCAGCTCCGACACATCGGAGATGTCATAGCTCTTCAGGTCGCCGATCCACTGGTCTGCAAGGGAAATGAGGCCATAGCAGCCGGCGCCGCATACGGCAACGAAAATGCACAGCACGATAAGCACCGCATAAACCGGATGCTTCCTTTTGATGCTGGGCCTGTTCTTTATCACGCGTGAAGCCACGAACCACCTCCATAAACTTGGGTCATTGTACCATCGGGGTCTTTTGGCTCGGCAAAGCACATAAGTTCGTAGCAAAAATGTGAAGCGAAGCGGTGGAGCTGGCGGGGCGAGGCGTGCGGAGCGCAGGCGGCCGGCGTGGAGCTTGCGCAGCTCGCAGGGCGCGGGCGGCCGGCGTAGGGCACGCGGGACTCAGGCGGTCGGTGATCTGGAAGAATCAGCAGGCGGTTGGCGGTCGGTTGGCACCCCGTCCGCGAAGATGTTCGCCAGCGAAAGAGGCCCCGCCTGACGAGTCAGTCAGACGGGGCACGATAGAGTAGCTATTCCTTGTCTCATCCGCCGGGGTGAATGCCGGGGCATCCCGGACGATCCCGTTCGCAAGCAAGAGTAAGGCTACAAGCTAGCTTCGTCGGCTTCGAGCGCGGCCTTCGCCTGCGCAAGCTGCTCGCGCACGGCGGCGTTGCCGGTGCCGCCCTCGGTCGTTCGGGCGGCCACGATTGCCTCGATGTTAAGAGCGCTGGTAATGTCCTCTTCGAACAGATCGCTTTCGGCTTTGAAGTCGGCTAGCGTCAGGTCATCGAGATTGCAGCCGCGCTGCTCACACAGCAGCACCAAATGTCCGACAACTTCGTGCGCATGGCGAAACGGCATGCCGCGTTTGGCCAGGTAGTCAGCAACATCGGTTGCCGCCAGATGGCCACGCTTGGCCTGCGCCATCATGTTCTCGGGTTTGATTTTCATGGTTTCGATCATGCCCGTCGCGCACTGCAAACAATCCTCAAGGGTTTTCGCCGCATCGATAGCGCCTTCCTTGTCTTCTTGCAGGTCTTTATTGTACGCAAGAGGCAAGGCTTTCATCGTGACCAGAAGCGCCACCAAGTCGCCGATGACACGCCCGGTTTTGCCGCGGATAAGCTCGGCGAAATCGGGATTCTTCTTCTGCGGCATAATGGACGACCCGGTCGAGAACGCATCGGAAAGCTCGACGAAGCCGAACTCGGACGTGGACCACAGCACCAATTCCTCGCACAGGCGGGAAAGATGCATGCATGAAACCGCACAGGAGTAATCAAGGTCGAGCAGGAAGTCGCGATCGGAAACGGCATCGAGCGAGTTAGGGATCACGCGGGAAAATCCCAGCTCGGACGCCGTCATCTGCCGGTCGAGCGGATACGTGGTGCCGGCGAGCGCGGCAGAGCCGAGCGGACTCGCATCGGCTGCGCGATACGCTGCGGCAAGGCGCTCGAAGTCGCGCGTGAGCATCCAGACGTACGCCAGCATATGATGCGAGAACAGCACCGGCTGCGCATGCTGAAGATGCGTGTAACCAGGCAATATGACGTCGAAGTTCTGCTCGGCCTGCGAAACGAGCGCATGGCGCAGAGCAACGTTGGCGGCCATGAGGTCATGCGCGCGCTTCTTCGCGAACAAACGCGTATCCGTTGCGACCTGGTCGTTGCGGCTGCGGCCCGTATGCAGGCGCGCGCCGGCATCGCCGATATCGGCGGTGAGCGCACTCTCGACGGACATATGGATGTCCTCGTTGTTAATGTCGAACTCGAAGTCGCCCGACTCGATGCTTTCCTTCACGCGATCAAGGCCCGCACTTATGGCCTGCGAATCCTCTTCCGAAATGACCCCCGCCTTGGCGAGCATGTGCGCATGGGCCTTCGAGCCGGCGATGTCCTGCGCATAAAGCTGCTTGTCAACGGGCAGCGAGGCACCGAAGCGCTGCGTGAATTCGCTCACGTTTTCCGTAAAGCGTCCCGACCACAATGCCATGAGGCTACTCCGTTTCCGTGCTGACCTGATTGAGCATATCGGTGGTTGCGCCCTCTTCGCGGCGGTTGATGGCCCAGGTACGAGTCGAGAGCGTCTGAATTTGGATGAAGCCCTTCGCGGCGGTACGGTCGAACGTGTCGCCCTTGTCGTACGTGGCGAGCGCATGGTCGTAAAGCGAATAAGCGCTCTTGCGGCCGACAACGATGCAGGTGCCCTTGTAGAACTTCAGGCGGATAGAACCGCTGACGCAACGCTGGGTGGAAGCCATGAACGCATCGATGGCCTCCTTCAACGGCGCGAACCACTGACCGTCGTACACGCAATTGGCCCAGGTCTGCTCAAGACCAAGCTTGTAATGCAGAACCTCGCGCTCGAGCACCAGGTCTTCGAGCGCCTTGTGCGCCTTGATGAGCGCCATAGCAGCCGGAGCCTCATAGCACTCGCGGCTCTTCACGCCGACCAAACGATTCTCGATCATGTCGATGCGGCCGTATCCGTGCTTGCCGGCGATTCCGTTCATGTCGTAGATGATGTCGAGGAAGCTCTTCTTCTGGCCGTTGATAGCGCAGGGTACGCCGGATTCGAATTCGATCTCAACGTATTCAGGCTCATCAGGCGCCTGCTGCGGGTCGGCGGTCATGGTGTACACGTCGGTCGGCGGCTCGGCCCACGGGTCCTCAAGCACGCCGCATTCGATGGCGCGGCCCCACAGGTTGTCATCGATGGAGTACGGAGACTCGGTGGTAGCCTCGACTTCCACGCCATGCTCCTTCGCCCAGGCGATCTCATCGGGACGCGTCAGCAGATCCCACTCGCGCACCGGGGCCAGAATCTCGAGCGTGGGGTCGAGCATGGTGATGCTCGATTCGAAGCGCACCTGGTCGTTGCCTTTGCCGGTGCAGCCATGGGCGATGTACTTCGCGCCGTACTTATGGGCTGCATCAACCAAATACTTCGAGATCAGCGGACGAGAAAGCGCCGAAACCAGCGGGTATTTATTCTCATAGGCAGCGTTCGCCGCAAGCGCCTTGGTCAGGTAGTCTTGCGCGAATAGCTCGCGCATGTCGATGACTTGGCAGTCGAGCGCACCGACGCGCAGGGCCTTCTCCCTAACCTTCTCAAGGCCGTCGTGCTCCTGGCCGACTTCGCCGACAACGGCGATGACATCAAGGTTCATCTCGTCTTGCAGCCATTTCACGCAGCAAGACGTGTCCAAGCCGCCGGAATACGCGAGGATTACCCTATCTTTTTGCTCTGCCATGATATATCTTCCTTTCCTGTTAAGGCTTATCGCTAAATTTTCGGCCCGCTGCCGACCACGGCTTTGCCCCGACAAGTCGAGTCGCCGCCAGCTGCAGCTTTTGCGCAAATCGGCCATGAATTCACGGCGGAGTCGCGCCGACTATTTCGTACGCGACAGTCTACGACACATTTCGCGAACGATGTTGCAGCGTAACAGCATGTAACAAACAACGGGAGTGTGCGGGAAGGCCGTCCCGCGGCGGTAACGCTGACGGCTTATCGTCGTCGTAGACGGTTGATGGTCTGTCCAATCGAATCCGCGGCTTCGGGGCTTTCTGCCGCGATCATCACCGTTTTGTCGCTTGCGACAACGCCGAGCGCGCCGGGAAGTTCCGCCTTGTCGATGGCGGCCGAAACGCCGGCTGCGGCGCCGAAATGCGTGTTGACGACAACCAAATTGCCGGCAACGTGCACTTCGTTGACCAATTCGGAAACCAGGCGCTGAAGACGAACTTCAGCCGGGAAAACGTAATAGCCCTCGCGGGATTTGATGAGGCCCATGTCCATAACATCGCGGGACATGGTGGCATGCGTGCACTCATAACCGGCGGCCTGCAGCTGCTCTGCCAGGTCACGCTGGGTTTTGACGTTTCCATTGCGAATAATTTCGCGAATGACGTCGTGCCGTTCCTGCCGATTCCTCATGCTTTGATGCTTTCCGCTTCCCATGCGCTATGCGCATACGGTTTCCTTCGCATTGCCGATTTTCGCGCCAGACGAACGCATCGCCTGACTGAAATCGTTCCTTGATGATAGCGCAATTGGGCGGAGCCACGCGAAAGCATCATGGAAAAACGAAACGAAAGGCGCATCAGCCCGGAATTCCGGAAGATGCGCCTTCGCTAAACCGTTTGCGATATTTGCAGAGATCAGCTTTACGCTTCCTCAATCAGCTGAGACAGACGATCGATCATGACGTCGACATCCGCGGTCGTGCACACCAGCGGAGGCAGGAAGCGCAGCGTATGGGCACCCGTGGCGTTCAGCAGCAGGCCGCTTTGCAGAGCGCGCGTGACAAGCGCTGGCGCATCGACGGATTCGTCCAGATCGACGGCATTCATCAGGCCAACGCCACGAACCTCGACGGCCTTGGGCAGACCCGCAAGCTTCTCGCGCATATAGGCACCGACCTCAGTCACGTGATCGGTAAAACCGTTTTCGAGCTCGCTGAGCGTTGCACGAGCGGCGGCGATGGCCAGGTTGCTGCCGCCGAAGGTGGAGCCGTGATCGCCAGGCGCATAAGCCTCGGCGATATGCTTCGGCGCGGCGCAAGCGCCCATCGGCATGCCGGAAGCGATGCCCTTGGCCATGGTGACGATATCGGGCGTGACACCGAAGTGTTGGAATGCGAACGGGGTACCGCAGCGGTAGATGCCGGTCTGCACCTCGTCGCAAACCATAAGTGCGTTGTTCTCCAAGGTCAGACGACGCACTGCCTGCAGGAATTCATCGGTGCAGGGATGCACGCCACTTTCACCCTGAATGCATTCGAGCATAACCGCGCAAATGTCGTTGCCCTGGACGGCGAACAGCTGCTCGAGCGACGCGACGTCGTTGATGGGAGTGCTTACGAAACCACCGGGCAGGGGTTGAAACGCTTCCTGCTTAGCAGGCTGAGCCGTTGCGGCCAAGGTAGCCAGCGTGCGCCCATGGAAGCTGCGATCGATCACAACGACGGTGCGGGGTGCGCCGTCGAATGCGGCCTGCGCCTCGGCGTCGGACTTACCGGCCGCGAGCGCCTCATCCTGCGCGTGCTTGCGCGCATACAGACGAGCGAGCTTGATGGCGCACTCGTTGGCTTCAGCACCGGAGTTGGCGAAGAAGGTCTGCCAGGGCTCAGGCTCGTCGGCGTTGCCGCCGTTCAGGAGGGCAGAAAGCTGCTGGGACAACTCACCGCGGCCCTCAATGTAGTAGTAGTTGCTCACATGGATGAGTTTTTTCGCCTGATCGGAAATGGCGCCGGAGACGGCCGGGTGGCAATGCCCCAGGCTGCAAACGCCAATGCCAGCGATGAAGTCTAGATATTCGGCGCCCTCGGCGTCTTTGAGCGCCATGCCCTTGCCCTCCACAAGCTCAACCGGCTTGCGGCCGAAGGTGTGCATGACATATTTCGATTCAAGTTCCTGCTGCTGTTCTAACGACATGGTAATTTCCTTTTCACGAACGTCGTGTTGTTACTGATAAGCCGCGAGCCGCTCCTGCGCGCCGCAACGCTTTGCTTGCGGTTGGAAAGCGGAGCGCGACCCGAAGCCTAGGCCTCGTTGTTTTCGGCGAGCTTCGACGCGAACTTGCCCAACGGGTGATTGTCCAGCTTGTAGGCTTCCTCGGTCGAGTGGATGACGGTACCGACGCCTGCCGAGGTCAGAAGCTCAAGCAACAACGAATGCGGTGTGGTGCCGTTGATGATGTGAGCGCGCTGCACACCCGCCTCAAGCGAGAGGATGCACGATTTCAGCTTCGGGATCATGCCGGTGGAAATCTCGCCACGTTCAACCATTCCGCGGGCTTCGTCGAGCGTCAAGTTGGAAATGAGCGAGCCCTTATCGTCGAAATCCTGATACAAGCCGTCCACGTCGGTGAGGAAAATAGCCTTGTGAGCACCAAGAGCCGCGGCCACATGCCCCGCCGCCATGTCGGCGTTCACGTTATAGAAACCGCCGTCTTCGCCAAGGGCAACTGATGCGATAACCGGGATGTATGCGGAATTCACCAAATCGTCGATGAGTTCGCGGTTGATGCGCGTGATGCGGCCGACGCGGCCAAGATCGGGGTCGGCCTGCTCAGCGATGATGATGCCGGCATCGGCGCCCGACAGGCCGACGGCGAAATTACCGTGGCGGTTAAGCGCTTCGACGAGCTCCTGATTTACCTGACCTGCGAGGATGGTACGCACTACTTCCATGGCTTCAGGCGTGGTGACGCGCTGGCCGTCCTTGAACTCGACGGGCAGATTCTTCTCGTCCATCGCGCGCGAGATGGCTTTGCCGCCGCCGTGCACGATGACGGGGTTGCAGCCAACGATCTTCAGCAGAACGATGTCGCTCATAAGGTCGGCACGAAGGCCCTCGTCGACCATGGCTGCCCCACCATATTTGATGATTATGGTTTTACCCGTGATGTTCTTAATCCAGGGAAGCGCATCGGCGAGCACTTCCGCTGCCTTGGTGGAAACCCCTTCGGGTTGCGTGTCTTTAGCGAATTTCATGACCGGTAATCTCCGTTGATCGAAACGTACTCATGCGAGAAATCGCATGTCCAGATGGTGGTGTTTTCGTCGCCTGAACCAAGATCGATGTCGATGACCACTTCAGGCGACTCGAATCGTCGCAGGGCCTCGTCCTCGTCGAAGGGCACGGTTAAACCATCACGGCACACGGGCAGCCCCATAATGTCGATGGCAACGTTTTCCTGGGCGAACGCCGCTCCGCTGCGGCCCAACGCACCAGCGATGCGGCCCCAGTTGGCGTCATGGCCATAAATGGCGGTTTTCACAAGCGGCGAATTAGCGACGGTACGTGCGGCCGCATCGGCATCGGCTGCGGTTTTAGCGCCGACAACGTTGACGGTGACCATACGCGTCGCGCCCTCGCCGTCGGTCGCCATCTCACGCGCGAGCGAAACGCACACAGTGCGAAGCGCCTTTTCGAACGCATCGAACGCGGGCGTGCCGGGCTGCATGGCGGCCTTACCCTCAGCAGCAGCGCCACTCGCCATCAAAATGCACGTATCGTTAGTGGAGGTGTCAGAGTCGACCGTGACCTTATTGAAGCTCAGGTTCACGGCAGCCGTCAGAGCCGTATGCAGGTCATTTGCGGCGACGGGGGCGTCGGTGGTGAGCACGGCGATCATCGTCGCCATGTTCGGCATGATCATGCCCGAGCCCTTGCACATGCCGCCGACCGTGAAGGTGCAGCCATCGTAGCCTATGCCGTCGCCGGCGAAGCTCACAGCGCGTTCTTTCGGATGCGTGTCGGTGGTCATGATGGCGCGAGCAGCCGAGGCGCCGCCGGAGCGGGAAACCCGCTCGAACGCCTGCGGAACACCGGTTTTAAACGGCTCCATCTGAAGATGCTGGCCAATAACGCCCGTCGACGCAACCAGGACCTCGTCCTCGGTGCAGCCCACGGTCTCGGCCACGATACGCGCGGATTCGCGAGCCGTGGTCAAGCCAACCTCGCCGGTCGCCGCGTTCGCGATACCCGAATTGATGGAAACCGCGCGGACGGTGCCGTAGCCAACCCCGTCCAAATGCTCGCGCGAAACCGTAACGGGAGCGGCGCAGAAAACGTTCTGAGTGAACACGCCGGCGCAAGCCACTGGCTCGTCAGCCACAACGAGCGCAAAGTCAAGCCTGTTCGGATCGGGACGGAAACCCGCATGAATGCCAACCGCCTGGAATCCCTTTGCCGAGGCGACGCCGCCTTCGGGCAAAAACGGAAGCTCCGCGTATTGCTTAGCGGTAGTCGAATTATTCAACGGCTCAACAGCAGCCGCATCGCATGCTGACGAATTGCTTGTCATTGCTTTTTCCTTTTCCTAAAAACGCCTGATAGCGAAATATATTTATACCGGAACGGCAACCGTGTCGAGGCCGAGGACCTCAGGCAGGCCCCACACGATGTTCGCGCACTGCACGGCCTGATTCGCAGCGCCCTTGCCAAGGTTGTCGATGGCGCCGACGGCGATGAGCATGCCCACTCGCTCGTTCACGGCAAGACCAACATGAGCGCAGTTGGTGCCAACGACCGAGGAGGTCTTCGGCATAACGCCCGCATCCAAAACCCTGACGAACGCGCTATCGCCGTAGAACTCACGGTAACGCGCGATTATTTCATCAACGTTGCGCGTTGCCCCCTCGGTGAGCGGAATGTTCACCGTGGAAAGCAATCCCCTGTTCAATGGCGCCAAATGCGGCGTGAAAATCAAACGTCCGGGAATGCCGAGAATCTGCTCGATCTCGGGCGTGTGACGATGGGTTGACACACCGTACGCCTCAAGATTCTCATCCGCGAAGCAGAAGTGCGTACGCGCCGTGGCCTTCTTGCCGGCTCCGGTCACGCCGGAAATGGCATCGACGACGACAGGCGAACCTTCGGACGCAAGGCCCATGCGGAACGCAGGGGCCGCAGCGAGAGAGGTGGCCGTCGGGTAGCAACCTGCACAGCCAACAAGCGCGCCTTTGCCCGCCTTGCGCTCCTCGGCAGCCTGCGCAAGCGCATCACCGAATAGCTCGGGAAGACCGAAGGCCGCGCGTTTCAGGAGCTCGGTCTGCGTATGGGGCACCTTGTACCACTGTTCGTAAACTGCCGGGTCCTTCAGGCGGAAATCCGCGGAAAGATCGACGACGACCGCACCGCGATCGATAAACCTCGGGGCCATCGACATGGCAGCGGTATGCGGAACCGCAAGGAATACCAGGTCGCACTCATCGAGCGCATCATCGTCATGACGAGAGAACGCCAAATCGGTCGCGCCGGCGAAGCACGGATACTCGGCGGACACAGCGGTGCCCGCAAGCTCGTTCGACGTTACCGCGACCAACTCGAACTCAGGATGGCGGAGCAGCACGCGAACCAATTCGATACCGGCAAATCCCGCTGCGCCGACGACTCCGCATTTGATGCTCATAAAATGCCTTTCCCGTTTGAAGTGTAATGATACGTTGGAACGACCTGCTCAAGCATTCGGATAGCCTCCTCGTCCGTCGATTGCAGCGCATGCTGCAGCTCATCGAGCTTAGACGCCACCTGGTCGTAGCTGATTTCTTGACCGGTCGATACCATGATGGACTGATTATCGGTCGGGATGGTGCTCTCCTCGTCCATGAGAAGCTCTTCGTACATCTTCTCGCCTTGGCGCAGGCCGGTGAACTCGATCTTGATGTCAACGTCGGGCGTGAGACCCTGCAGCTGAATGAGACCCTTCGCCAAATCGACGATTTTCACGGGCTCGCCCATGTCGAGAATGAATATCTCGCCGCCGTTGGCCATGCCGCCTGCCTGAATGACCAGGCGAGACGCCTCGGGGATAGTCATGAAGAATCGCTCAATGTCCGGATGCGTGACCGTAACGGGCCCGCCTGCGGCAATTTGACGCCTGAACACGGGAATGACGCTGCCGTTAGACCCGAGCACATTGCCGAAGCGAACCGCCGAGAAGATGGTCTTCGACGTACGGGCGTAATACTGCACGATCATCTCGCCCATGCGCTTGGTGGCGCCCATAACGCTCGTGGGGTTCACCGCCTTGTCGGTGGAGATGAAGATGAAACGCGAAGCACCGTAGGCATCGGCCGCGCGCACCGCATTCAGCGTGCCGAAAACGTTGTTGTGCATCGCCTCGCGCGGGCAGTCCTCCATAAGCGGCACGTGCTTGTGCGCCGCCGCATGGAACACCGCGCCGGGGCGGTACTTGGCGAACACCTCGTTCACGCGATCGACGTCGCAGACGTTGCCGATCTCGATGATTATCTCGATATCATCGTATTCGGAAAGCAGCTCGTTGCGCAGCATGTACGCGTCATTCTCGTAAATGTCGAAGATGATGATACGTGCCGGCGCAACCGTGCACAGCTGGCGGCACAGTTCGCTGCCGATCGATCCGCCGCCGCCGGTGACCAGCACCGTTTCGCCAGCGATATAGCCCGACACGGCACGCGTGTTCAGCACGATTTCCTCGCGACCGAGCAGGTCGGCCACGTCGACGTCGCGCAAGCTAACGTCGCCGATCTCGTCAAGCGAGAGTGCGCGAACGTTAGGCAGCGTACGCAAACGGCAGTCGGTCTTGGTGCACTCGCCATAGATGCGCTTGCGCTCTTCGGGCGTCGAAGACGGAATGGCGACGACGATTTGCTCGATGTTGAACTTGTCGACAAGATCGACGATATCCTCGGTTGTACCCAGAACTTTGACGCCGTGGATGCGCTGACCGCGTTTGGCCGGGTCGTCGTCGGTGGCCACGAGGGGCAAACCGGGCATCAACGGGTCTTTCGAGGCCATGCGCCCGATGGCAAGCGAACCGGTCTCGCCCGCGCCGACCACAAGCGTACGGGGGCGGTCCGTCAAACGCTGGCTAGACGAGATAGCCCTGCCCTTCTGACGCATGACGCGAAATGCAAAGCGAATACCTCCCATGAAGAAGATATTCAACAAGCACGAAGCAGCAAACACCCTGATGGGGAGCCTGGTTCCGATAACCCAAAGAAACACCGCGCCACCTAACGTGCCCAACACGATGGCGAACACGATCTGAAAAACCTCGTCGATGCTGGCGTATTCCCAAAGGTTGTTGTACAGGCGAAACGCCGCGAGCGCCACGATATTGATAAGCGCCAGAATTCCGAGCACGAAATAGATCTCGTTGTTGACGAAAACCTCGCCCTTCACATTGGTGAGGATAGACGCAAGCCAGTACGATACGTACGTGGCAACGATATCCAACAGCAACAGAAGCGCTGTCCTTTTTGTGATATGCACGTCCAAACCCTAGCCTCGTCTTAGTCTTTTAAACAAAACGGTTCATCATGTCCGAGTAACGAAATGGCAAATTGCTCTCGAACAAAGGCTCATTGTAGCCAAATTGGCGTATGATTGCAGCGATATTGCCGGCCAAGGAGCTTGTTTCATGAATACTACAGCCGCCGAATACGGTTTCGACGAGGCACGTAAAACGGCTTCACAGCCAGCACGCGAACAAAATTTAGACGCTTTGGTTTCCTTCTTCGAAAGTGGGATCAAACCGGAAGGCGCTCAAGGAAAGCTCGGCATCGAGCTTGAGCAGATTGTCGTTCGCGAAGATGGTTCTCCCGTTTCGTACAGTGAGGACCACGGCGTTGCTTGGCTTCTGGGCGAGCTGGCAAACGTCTATCCCGACGAAACCACCGACGACGAGGGCGACCTGCTGGGGGTTTCGCGTCCGGGCGAGGCCATCACCATCGAGCCCGCCGCCCAAATCGAGCTTTCCGCGGGGCCCTTCGAAGACCTGGCATCCGCGCGCGAAACGTTCGATTGCTATGAGGCCTTGGTTTCCGAAAAACTAGCCCCCTTCGGCAAAAAAATCGTGGCCACGGGGTACCACCCGACAGCCGCCGCTCGCGACCTGGAGCTCATCCCGAAGCAACGCTACGCCTTCATGAACAGGTATTTGAGCGAGGCCGACTGCTATGGGCCATGCATGATGCGAGGCAGCGCCTCTACCCAGATATCCATCGACTACACCAGCGTTGAAGATTGCCTGCGCAAGATGCGCTTGGCATACGCCTTGGTGCCTGTGATAAGCCTCATCTGCGACAACTCTCCCGTTTTCGAAGGGAAGCCTCGCGACAAGAAGCTCGTTCGAACCGACATCTGGAAACACGTCGACAACGACCGCTGCGGGCTTGTCCCCGGCGCCCTGAGCGAAAACTTCACCCTTCGCGACTATGCGAAATTCGTGCTGGACACCCCCGCTATCGTGATGCCGAACGGCAAAGGCGGCTGGTCGTACAGCGCCGAAACTTTCGGCGAAATATATTCCGACACGCCTATGACGAAAGCCGATGTGGAACATGCAGTATCGATGCAATTCCCGGATGTGCGGCTGAAGACCTATCTAGAAATCAGACCTGCCGACTCCATGCCCGTACCGTACGTCATCGCCTATGCAGCGCTGATAAAAGGCCTGTTCTACAGCGAGAAAAGCCTGTCCGCGTTGGAGCAACTGTTCTCAGGGGTCGAAGAATCTGCCTACCATGCAGCAAAGGACGACCTGATGGAGCACGGCTACAGCGCAACGATCTACGGCATGCCCGCAGCCGAGCTTTGCGACAAGATCGTCAAAATCGCATGCGAAGCGCTGTCGCCAAACGACGCCTGCGCCCTCAAACCGATAATCAACCTGGTAGCCGAGCGGGCAACGCTCGCAGACAAAGCCGAGGCGCATTCGTAACGGCACGCTTTCAACTGGAATTCCCGACGCGCGTGTGCCCAAGGTCGGGTAGACTGATGCCACGCAAGTAACCCATGATTGGAGAAACCATGAGCAACAAGGGCAAAAAGGTCAAGGTCCACTACACCGGTACCCTCGACGACGGCACCAAGTTCGACTCCTCGCTCGACCGCGGCGAGCCGCTCGAGTTCACCTGCATGGCGGGCCAGATGATCCCCGGCTTCGACGCCGCAGTGGAGAACATGGAGCAGGGCGAGACCAAGACCGTGCACATTCCCGCGGCCGACGCATACGGCGAGCGCAACGAGGAACTGGTGCAGCGTATCCCGCTCGACCAGATTCCCAACGGCGATCAGCTTCCGGTCGGCCAGACCGTGTACATGCAGGGCCCCGGCGGCCAGCCCTTCCCCGTTTTCGTGAAGTCCATCGAAAACGGCATCGTGACGTTCGACATGAACCACGAGCTTGCCGGCAAGGATCTGAATTTCGAGATCACCCTGGTGGAAATCGAAGGCTAAACCCTATTCGGTTATCAAAGTGCACTTACTCAGGCCGTCCCGCACTGACCGGGGCGGCTTTTCTTTTGCCTAATACAATGCGCGTTTCAGGGGCGAATAATGCAGACACGCAAACGCATGGACGCAAACAGCCCAATGCGGCCACGTAACACACCGCGTCACGGCAACATCACGCCAACGCCTCCGCCCCGTCAGCCGCTGCGTCACACCACAACATCCCCCACGGCCTCCAGCAAAGCCGTAGCTTCCCAGCAGTCCATCACCGCGGCGCAACGCAGCGGCAACGCGCAATCGCACTCTGGCGGCGAATACTCCTGTTCATTTTGATCGTTCGGCGGATGCAGCCCGCAGACGGGGACGGCCGTCATGACGACGAGCGCTTCGGGGGCTTCACAGCATTTGGGCACAGTGGTTCCATGCATACGCACACCTACTTTGCGGCGTTCCTGGATGGAAGAGGATCTTGCAGGCGGGGTACGGGCAGCGAGGAACACCGCTGCCAACTATGGACGACCCTGGTACGGGAGGCGCCTGCACTGGCTCTGTTCGTCTGCGAAGACTATATCATAAATAGGTACGTTTGTTCGTGTAAATTTAGAAAAATTTAGCGGCACGCTAAGTAGCCCCAAGCGCACCGCCACAACAGTAGAATTACCAGCTCAGAAGCTCATAACCGGTCTCGGTGACCACCAACTGCACTTCCCATTGCGCCGAGGGCATGCGGTCGGCCGTGCGAACCGTCCAGCCATTCGGGTCGGTCATGTCGATATCATGAGCGCCCAGGTTGATCATCGGCTCGATAGTGAAGCAGCAACCCGGCGCCAGCACCATGCCCGTGCCCGGCTCGGACACATGGCTCACGAACGGATCCTCGTGAAACTCCAGGCCAATGCCGTGTCCGCCGAACTCGCGAACCACCGAATAGCCCTTCGAATGCGCATGGGCCGCAACCGCCGCGCCCACATCGCCGAGCAGACCCCACGGCTTCACTGCGGCCAGGCCCGCCTCAAGCGCCTTCTTGGTTTCCTCAACCAGCTGGCGTTTCTCGTCCGAAACGTTGCCGATGCAGAACATGCGAGACGAATCGGAGAAATACCCGTTCAGAATGGTGGAACAATCGACGTTGACGATATCGCCGTCGCGCAGCACATCGTCGGGCGAGGGAATGCCGTGGCAAACAACCTCATTAATGGAGGTGCACACGCTTTTCGGGTAGCCCTCGTAATTCAAGTCGGCCGGAATGCCGCCGTGCTCGATGGTGTAGTCGTAAATCCACTGGTCAATTTCCTCGGTGGTCACGCCGGCGGCAATATGCTCGGCCACGTAATCGAGCACACCGATGTTGATCTCGGCGCTCTTTTTGATGCCCTCAATGTCCTCCGCGGTCTTCAGCAGGCTGCGCTGCGGAACCTCGAAGCCCTGCTCGTACATCTCTTGCAGGCGCTCATCGGTAGCAAGGTGGCACTTCTTGTATTTCCTGCCGCTGCCGCACCAGCATTCGTCGTTGCGACCAGGGCTTGGTAAGTTGTCGTACATGCGATTTCCTTTCGTTTTGCGCCCATTGTACCGCCGTTAGCCGTGGCTAAACCCGCAGAACACGACGAAACCACGCCCACCGGCGAAAACGGCGAATCCGCGCATTCCCTAGCGCGCCGCCCCGGCTTGTCGTAACATCATCTGCGAACGAAAATCGCACGTGAAAGGATGCTTATGGAACGCGAATCGGCGTGGAAGCGCTATGACGAGGACCAGCTGGCCGAGCTTGAGCAGCTAGCCGCTGGCTACATCGACTTCATCTCCGAAAATAAGACCGAGCGCGAATTCGCCGCGGCGGCCATCCGCAGCGCCGAGGCAGCGGGCTACGAAAGTCTGGAAGATGCCATTTCCGCAGGTCGCAAGCTCGCATGCGGCGACAAGGTTTGGGCTTGCATGCGCGGCAAGGCCGTCATTTTGATGCAGCTTGGGCGCCAGCCGCTCACGCAGGGCATGAACATCCTGGGCGCGCACATCGACAGCCCGCGCCTGGACGTCAAGCAGAACCCGCTGTACGAGTCGAACGATTTCGCCTTCCTGGACACGCATTATTACGGCGGCATCAAGCACTACCAGTGGGTCACCATCCCGCTGGCGCTGCACGGCGTGGTGGCGAAGAAGGACGGCAGCGTGGTTGACGTTGTTATCGGCGAAGATGCCGACGATCCGGTTTTCTGCGTGTCCGACCTGCTGATTCATTTAGCGAATGCGCAGATGGGCAAGAAGGCCAACGAGGTTGTGGAAGGTGAGGCGCTCGACATTCTGGTGGGCAATCGTCCGCTGGTGGTGCGCGAGAATGATGCGGATGCCGAGGGCGGCTCGGGCGACGCGGCCGCCGGCGACGCCGACGCCGATTCCGCCAAGGCCCCCGAAAAAGACCCGGTGAAAGCCTTCGCCCTGCAGCTGCTGAACGAAAAGTACGGCATCGAGGAAGAAGACTTCCTCTCCGCCGAGCTTGAGGTCGTTCCCGCAGGTCGCGCGCGCGATATGGGCTTCGACCGATCGATGGTCATCGGGTACGGCCAAGACGACAGCGTGTGCGCCTACACGTCTCTGGTGGCTCAGCTAGCGGTTGCCGGCGAGGAGCTCGAGCGCACGGGCGTGTGCGTGCTCGTGGACAAAGAGGAAATCGGCAGCGTGGGCGCGACCGGCATGGCCTCGCAATTCTTCGAGAATACCGTCGCCGAGGTGATGGAGCTTGCGGGCGAGCCGGGTATGCTACCCCTGCGCCGCGCGCTGGCCGCTTCCGCCATGCTTTCCTCCGACGTGTCCGCCGGTCTGGACCCGGCCTACGCAAGCGTCTTCGAGCCGAAGAACAGCGCGTTTCTTGGCCGTGGCCTGGTGTTCAACAAGTACACGGGAGCTCGCGGCAAATCGGGCAGCAACGACGCTCGCGCTGAATATATGGCGCGCATCCGCAAGATCATGGACGACGCCGACGTGCAGTTCCAAACCTGCGAGCTGGGCAAAGTGGACGCGGGTGGCGGCGGAACCATCGCCTACATCCCCGCAAAGTACGGTATGGACGTCATCGATTCGGGCGTTGCCGTGCTTTCGATGCACAGCCCCTGGGAAGTGACCAGCAAAGCCGACATCTACGAAGCCGAACGAGGCTACGAAGCCTTCCTGAAGGCGTAAGCGCTCCGCCACCCCACGAAACATGCAATCAACGAAGGCCCAGCCCCATCAGCGGCTGGGCCTTCGTTTGCGCCCACTCTAAGGAATAGCCGTTGAACGGCGCGACGAATATAGTCCGATCGATTCGTGGACCGCTCGTCAATAGCCGCAACCATAGATGCGAGAAACTTCACCGTCACCGTCACAAGAGGCTCCTCCGACACAGCCGCAAGCCCCACATGAATTCTGTCGAGCTTCCCCCCCATGTGCCGTTCGTATTCGGCACATTCGCGCTCGATATCCTCCGTCGTAATGGTTCCGCCGTTAGCAAGCTTATACTCTGCCATTATCGCAACCTGCTTTTCGCCTTCTCCGAGGCGGGACCTGCCGATAATTGCGCAACATGATGCATGCTTGTGCGTTATGCTGTCTAACAGGCTAATCATGTTTCCCAACGATAGGAGTTAACCATGTTCTGCGCAAACTGCGGTAAGGAAATTGCCGATGGTACGTCTTTCTGCGGATACTGCGGAAACGCCGTAGCACAGCCGCAAACTGCAGAACCAAATTCAAACGGCATTGAAGCAAAAAAATAAGAAGCCGTTAGCTAAGAAAACCAAGAACATAATCAAGGCCGCGGCGGCGATGACGGCGATAGGCGCCCTCCTCGCGGCGGCGCTCTACATGACCGTCGGCGGCGGCGCGGAGCAGGCGGCGCTCGAAGCGCAGGGAAAGGAAAAGATCACGGTCAATGTGACCGGCATCGATATCGGAGACGAAAGCCTCGGCCCGATTCTGCGGCTCAAGAGAGTCGACGACAACGACGAGGAGGTAGACTCCGTCTATCACCTAATGACTTCCTCATCCGAGACCTTCATCGTCCCCAAGGGAAAATACCATGTGCAAATGCTCACGAGCCCTATAAGCCTCAACGGAGAACTATGCACGTTCGGCGTAGGCTCGGAAACGCGCATCTCCGACAACGTCCGAAGCGTCGATTTCTCATTCTCCGTAGAATCGGATGAAGACTTCTCCATCGACCAGGCGAACACCTGTCTACGCAACATCGCAGAGATGACGTATTCCGTCGAGAACGGCGAGTGGAAGGCTTATGCGGAAAACGACGGGGTCCTGTCCGACGAACCGTACCGAAAAGCGATAAACCTGCTGTCTAGAAATTCGAAAATGAAGGACTACATGAATGCCCATCCCCAAGCGTATGACGCCTCGAACAGAGACCGGCTTGCGGAATACGTGTTGGCATCTGGGAAGGAAAGCAAAAATCAAAATGAATCTAACTAGCACTGGCAAGAAGTTCTCGTGCGTCACGTCGGCGAAGCACTACGACGCATTCAGGGAGATCCTGCCCGACGGCACGAGGTTCCTGGTCGACGAGAACCCCGATATAAGGTCCTTCCTCAAGCAGGGCATCCCGTTGCGCACCGACGTGGCGATCGTCGACGAGGCGGGCTTCTGCGC
>CAVBPP010000079.1:0-30632 GCA_963597295.1 Paratractidigestivibacter sp.
CAGCAGGGCTATGCAACAAAAAGTCTTCGGGAAGCTGCGTCTGCGGACCCGAAGGAGCAACACCATAAGACGCGGAAGATTTACGCCGCGTCCGGCGCTTCGGTTTTGAATCATTTTGCCGTTTGCCCTGGCCAGACGCCTTTTCCACGTCGCCTCCCTTCAGTGCTCGCCCAGGTTTTCTGCGTTTTTACGCTACAGAAGGGATGTTGCAGGTTGGTATCGCCGCCGACTCGAAACAGCAACGTTCGAAAAGAGAAACGCCAGGGAAACCCTAGCGTAACATTGGAGAAATATTTCGAACCGAAAAGGAGATTGCCGCGTTTGCCTCACAAATTAGGCAACGCGGCACGGGCTGGCGCTCTGCGCCTATGAAAATGAACGAAGCGAGCGAGAACGAGATTGCCGGCCGTCGCGCTTGCCGTCCAAAGCAGTGTCGCGCTTCGCGCTCTCCGTTGCGGTTCGAGCTTTCGCTTCAAACCCACGAGATAGGAACGAGCAGGTGAAAAAGCCTCCAGAAGCAAACGACCGGCACGCTCTACGCCAGAATTCATAAGACGGAAACGAATGCTCAGCCCGCATTAGATAGCGCGAATCGCAACGCGGGCCTGCACGGGCCAACGCTTCATGCCCGCAAAAAAGGGCGGGGAATCACCCCGCCCCAACGCGACTATACTCTGCTCAGCCGGTTATTTCACGCCGTACTGCTTGTAATAGTCGTCAATGGCGGCTTTGATTTTGTCGTCGATGACCACTTCGCCTTCGACTTCCTTGTTGTACAGACACTCGGTAACCTCGGCCATGCTGACGATGCTGGCGACCGGGAAACCGTACTTCTCCTGCACTTCCTGCTGCGCCGTCACCACGCCGCCCTTGCCAACCTCCATGCGGTTCAGGCTGACGATAAGGCCCTTCACGTCCACGTCGGCCGCGCCCTTCAGAATGGGGTACGTCTCGTCGATGGACTTGCCCGACGTGGTCACATCCTCGACCATGATCACGCGGTCGCCGTCATGCAGGTCGCAACCCAGCAGGTTGCCCGCGTCGGCGCCGTGGTCCTTCACTTCCTTGCGGTTGCAGCAGTAGCGAACTTCCTTGCCGTACAGCTCCTGCAGCGCGATGGCGGTGACCACGGCCAGCGGAATGCCCTTGTAGGCCGGGCCGAACACCACGTCGAAGTCGAGCCCGAAGTTGTCATGGATGGCCTGCGCGTAGTATTTGCCCAGACGATGCAGCTGATCGCCGGTCACGTAGGCGCCCGCGTTCATGAAAAACGGAGACTGGCGCCCGCTTTTCAGCGTGAAGCTGCCGAACTTCAAAACATGGCTTTCCACCATGAAGTGGATGAATTCTTCCTTGTACTGTTCCATGTTCTTCCTTTCGTTGTTGCGGGCGGCCAGTTGCGTTTGCAAGGCCGTTCATCTGCGGAAACTATTGTAGCCTGCCGCCTAGGCGCCCGAGCGCGCACCCATGTGCACGCGCAGCTGCCAAGCGGCAAGCCCCATTGTAAACGATTACCCCTCGACGCGGATAACGCTCGGCTCGGCGCGCAGCACGTCGGGCAGCTGGGCAATCTCGTCAAGCGCGCTGCGCACGGCGGCCTCGCTGGCGGTATGCGTGACGTAGCTCAGATTCACCGTCGAGTGCTCGGCGTTACCGCGCTGCACCACGCTGCGCACGCTCACCTCGTATTTGGCGAACACGCTGGCCATGGCCGCAAGCACGCCGGAGCGGTCGGCCACGGCGAAGCGGATGTAGTACTTGGTCTGCAGTTTTTCGATGGGCAGGATGGGAAGGTCGTCGGTGCAGGTGCAGCCCACGACCGGCGGAATGCCCAACGTCGTGCGGCGCGCCACTTCCAGCACGTCGCCCATAACGGCGCTTGCAGCCGGGCCCGAGCCCGCGCCCTCGCCGAAGAACATCGTCTCGCCCACCGCGTCGCCGGTGACGTAAATGGCGTTGTACACGCCGTTGACCGTGGCCAGCTGGTGCGTCTTCGGGATCATGGTCGGATGCACGCGCACGTCGATGCCCTCGGGGCGGCGATGTGCGATAGCCAGCAACTTGATGACGTAGCCCATGTCGTCGGCGGTTTCCAAGTCGAGCGTCGTGATGTTGCGAATACCCTCGCAGCTCACATCATCCAAGGTCACACGGCTGTTGAACGCGATGGAGGCCAGAATGGCGATCTTCGCGGCGGCGTCGAAGCCGTCCACGTCGGCCGTGGGGTCGGCCTCAGCGAAGCCCTTCGCCTGAGCCTCGGCCAGCGCATCTTCGTAGGACAGGTTGCCCTCGACCATGCGCGTGAGCATGTAGTTGGTGGTGCCGTTGACGATGCCCATCACGGAAGAGAACTCGTTTGCCAGAAGCGAATGCTTCAGCGGGCTGATGATGGGGATGCCGCCGCCGACGGAACCTTCGAAGGCCACCTCGCAACCTGCGGCGGCCGCGGCGGACATGACCTCTTCGCCATAGGTTGCCATGACGGCTTTGTTGGCCGTGACCACGTTCTTGCCGGCAGCCAGCGCGCCCAGAATAACCTCGCGCGCCACCGTGGTGCCGCCGATCAACTCTATCACCAGGTCAACATTGGGGTCGGCCACCACGTCGTGCCAGTCGGCGGTGAAGATGTCGGCCAGGCCGCGGGTGGCGGCGGGATCTGGGTTGCGCGAGCACACGCGCACGATTTCCAGGTCAACGCCGTAGTGGCGGGCGAAATCCTCGCGATGCTTCTGCAGAATGTCGATGCAGCCGCAGCCGACGGTGCCCGTCCCGACAAGTCCAAGTTTGATGGTCATGGTATTCCCTTGCTCTTACAGATCGCGATGGTACAGGTCAGCGTAGGTTTCGCGGCGCGTGGTCACGCGGGCCTGGCCGTCTTTGACGAACACGATGCCCGGGCGCGGCTGGCCGTTGTAGTTGCTGGCCATGGTGTAGCAGTACGCGCCGGTGCCGAACACGGCAACGATGTCGCCGATCTCGGGGGTTTGCAGCGGCATGTCGATGACCACCGCGTCGCCCGACTCGCAATGCTTGCCGCACAGGGTGACGATCTCGGTACGCGGCTGACCAGCCTTGTTGGCGATGGTCGGCTCGTAATCGGCGTGGTAGAGCGCCGTGCGGATGTTGTCGGACATGCCGCCGTCGATGGCCACGTACTTGCGGATGTTCGGCAGCGTCTTCAGAATACCCACGGTGTACAGCGTCACGCCGGCAGTGGCAACCAGGCTGCGACCAGGCTCAACGGCCAAGCGCGGCAGCGGCACGCCAAGGCGCTCGCAGTTCTCGCGAACGGCGTTCACGGTGCACTCGGCGAATTCGTCGATGGTGGAAGGCGCGTCCTCGGCGGTGTAGGCGATGCCCAGGCCACCGCCCATGTCCAGCTCCTCGATGGTGTAGCCGTACGTGTCGGACACGCGCTTCATGAACTCGACCATCACCTGCACGGCCTCGGCAAACGAATGCAGCGCGAAAATCTGCGAGCCGATGTGGCAATGCAGGCCGGCCAAGCGCACGTTCGGGGCCTCGATGGCGTCCTTCACGCAGGTGAACGCGAAGTCGTTGAGCATGGTGAAGCCGAACTTGCTGTCCTCGCAGCCCGTGCGGATGTACTCATGCGTGTCAGCTTCGACGCCGGGGGTGATGCGCATGTAGATGTCCTGCGTGACGCCCAGCTCGCCGGCGATCTCGCTCACGCGCGCCAGCTCGATGCGGCTGTCGACCACGATGCGGCCAACGCCTGCAGAAATGGCTTCGCGCAGCTCAGCGGGGGTTTTGTTGTTGCCGTGCACGAACACGCGGTCGGTGGGGAAACCGGCCTGCTGCGCGCAGTACAGCTCGCCGCCGCCGGAAACGTCCAGGCACAGGCCTTCCTCATTGGCGATGCGGGCGATTTCCTTGTTCAAAAACGCCTTGCTGGCGTAGATGATGTCCGAATTCTCGTAGCGGCTGCGGAACGACTCGCGGTAGGCCGCCATGCGGGAGCGAATGTCCGCCTCGTCGAAAACATAGAGCGCGGTGCCCTGCTCGCGGGCAAGCTCGACCATGTCGACGCCGCCGATGAACAGGTGGTCGTCGCGCACCTCGGCCGTTTTCGGCAGCACGGCGCCAAGGTCCATGGTGGTGCGATTGTCGGGCTGTTTGGTGTGGTCGGATGGGGCCAGGGACATGGGCTTACACCTTTCCTTGCGGGTGGGACGCGCAGCGTTTGCGGCCTACCCGGCAGGGCAAGGTGAAAACGATACGCGCTTCGTTACTGTTCAGTCCGAACCATAGTACCAGCCCTTTTGTTACGAACAGGGGTAACCACGGTAAATTCCGCACGAGAAGCAAGCGAATGGCGAAGATGGGCGCCGCGGGGCGCAAGACAAGGCGAGACGAGGCGGAGCGGCCGCAAGCCAGCCCAGCCCCCGCAGCCAGCGACCCCTACCTGTTCGCCGTGCCGTACAGCCCCGTTTCATCTGCGGAAATGAAGGCGTCGTACACCAGGCGCAGGCCCTCGAGCGTGAGGTTCTGGTTCACCTCGGTTATGGTGCGCGAAATGGGGGCCACGCGGCGAGCCAAGCCGCCCGTCGCCACCACCGGCGCCGTGTAGCCCAGCTGGTCGAATATGCGTCCGACCAGGCCATCCACGCGGTCCGCCTCGCCGTACACGATACCCACCTGCATGGCCTGCGCGGTGTTGCGGCCGATGGCCACATGCGGGTTCACCAGCTCGATGGCGCCCAGCTTGGTAGCGTGGCTGAACAGCGCGCGCGAACTGGTTTCCACGCCCGGCGCGATGATGCCGCCGGCGAAGGCGCCCGCGCTGTCGACCACTTCCATATTGGTAGCGGTGCCGAAGTCGACCACCACCACCGGCGCGCCGTACAGGCTGCGCGCGGCCACGCAGTCGGCGATGCGGTCGGCGCCTATCTCGCGCGGATTGGGGTAGTCGCCCGCGTCGAACAGGCTGCCCGCGGTTTCGGCCGTGCACACCACCGCGCGCACGTCCAGCATCTGCCTGGTCGCCTGGCACCACGCATCGGTGAGCGCCGGAACGACCGACGCCAGCGCCACGCCGTTCAAATCGGAGAACCGCAGACCCTCGGAGCTGAGCAGCGGCAACAGCTTCACGCGCAGCTCGTCGCAGGTGTGCAGCTTGTTGGTGGCCACGCGCCAGCAGTGCTTCAAAGTTTCGCCCTCGTACACGCCGATGACGGTTTGAGTGTTTCCCACGTCGATGGCAAGCAGCATTGCCGTACCCCTTTCGGTTTATTTGCTCCCGCGATTGTACGACACCGGGGCTAAACTGGGCGCAACATATAGGTAACGTGTTTTCGACAAAGGGTGCATGCGCCCCGCGAACAGGTTATAGTTGTTGCAACTTCACGTTTACCGGCAGCTTTCGGGCCGCATGGCGAACGGCAACGCAGCAGGCCGCCTCACGCGGCAGCCGCTTCGCAACCGCTGCCGCACGCCGCGCCCTGACCCGCGCCGAACACCGAAAGAGGAAGCCATGAAAGAAACGCCCGATCGCATTCTCGTCGTCGACGATGAGTCGTCCATCACCGAATTCGTCAGCTATGCCCTAAAGAAGGAAGGCTTCGCGCCCGATGTGGTGGACAACGGCGAAGACGCGCTTGAGATGGCACTCTCCAACGATTACGACCTGTTCGTGCTGGACATCATGCTGCCCGGCATGGACGGCTACGAGCTGTGCCGCCGCATCCGCGCGAAATCGGCGGCGCCCATCCTGTTCCTTTCGGCGCGCGATTCCGAGCTGGACAAGGTGGTCGGGCTGGAAATAGGCGGCGACGACTACCTGGCCAAGCCCTTCGGCGTGCGCGAGTTGATCGCCCGCGTGCGCGCCCTGCTGCGACGCTCGCAGGGCAACGACCTGCCGGGGCTTTCGCACACGGTGACGGCCGGCGGCATCACGCTTGACGAGGACGCGCACACGGCCTCAGGCGACGCGGGCAGCATCGACCTGACCCCGCGCGAATTCGAGCTGATGGCATGCCTGATGAAGAACGCCGGCAAGGTGGTTTCGCGCGAGGATTTGCTGCGCGACGCCTGGGGCTGGGATTACCTGACCGAAACCAAGACGGTGGACACGCACATCAAGCGCCTACGCGACAAGATAGAGCAAGCCGGCTACGACCCGGGCCTGGTGGAAACCGTGCGCGGCTACGGGTATCGCTTCAAGCTGTAACGCAGGCCCATCATGCGACTGCAAACGTATTACGCCCTGCTTTCCACGCTGCTAGCGCTGTTGCTTTCGGCGGTATGCCTGGCCGTGTGCATGTTCGCCTTCGACACGCCGGCCTGGGCCATGATATTGATCCTGCCTGCAAGCATCATCGTTTTCCTGATCAGCCTGCTCATCGGCAGTTTTTTGGCCGAGCCGCTCACCGACTTGGTGAAGAAAACGGCCGCCTGGCGCCGCGGCACGCCCGTGCCCATAGAGCCTGACGGACGCATGCGCGAAACGGACCTTCTGGCCTGCGATTTCAAGACGCTCGTGCAAACGACCAACCAACAGCGCCACGACCTTACCATCAAGGAACGCCGGCAGAACGACTTCATCAGCGACGTGGCCCACGAGCTGCGCACGCCGCTGACGGCCATCCGCGGCAATGCGGAAATGCTGACCGACCCCGACCTGCCGCCCGAGCTGCACGACAAGTTCTGCAACATCATCGTGAACGAAAGCGAACGCTTAAGCCGCTTGACGCACGACCTGCTGACGCTACAGAAGCTGGACAATTCCGCCATCCCAACCGAGATGAAGCGCATCGATCTGCGCGAACTGGCAAACTCGGTAGTTGACGCGCTGATGCCCATCCTGGTTGAGCGGCAGGCGAACGTGCAGGTGGTCGGCGAGGCGCCCGACGTGCTGGGCAATCCCGATTCGCTGCGGCAGGCCATAACCAACCTGGTGGAGAACGCGAGCCGCTTCATCGAGCCGGGCGGGCACATCACCGTAAAGCTCTACGGGCTAAACGGCAACTCCGTCGTGACGGTGAGCGACGACGGCACGGGCTTCGGCGACGTGGACCCGAAGATGCTGTTCGACCGCTTCTACCGCACCGACGCATCGCGCGCACGCAACACCGGCGGCAGCGGCCTGGGGCTGGCCATCGTGAAGTCCGTCGTCGAATCGCACGACGGCACGGTCGAGGCCTTCAACAACCCCGAAGGCGGCGCCAGCTTTCTCATCGCCATCCCCTCGATCGCAGCCAGCGAAGGGACGAAGTAGCGGGGCGAGCGCCTCAGTTATTCCACACCTGTCCTTTATTCTTCGAAATACGGGGAATGTGCGGCCTTTTACAGGTGACGCACAGGGCGGTGCTATACTTTCCGCTTGTCACACGCTTACATTTTCGGAGGTTATCGCCCGTTAGGCCAAGCCTCCCCCGACGCGCATCCGGCGCCGAAACTGGCCGCCAACGCGCCATCTCTGCATGAAGGAGCATCATGGGTTGCACCATCATCGGCTGCGGCAAGCAGCTTCCCGAACTTGAGGTTCCCAACGACGAGCTGACGAAGCTCGTGGACACCTCCGACGAATGGATTTCGTCGCGCACCGGCATTCTGACGCGCCGCATTTGCGTCAGCGAAACCAACGTTGACCTGGCCGAAGGCGCCGCCCGCAAAGCGCTTGGCTGGGACGAGGACGGCTACGCGCAACGCCGCATCGCGCCCGAGGAAATAGACCTGATCATCTATTCCACCATCACGCCCGACGAGGTGGTGCCCACCTGCGCCGCCGTGCTTCGCCGCCGCTTGGGCCTGAAGAACGCCGCCGCGCTGGACATGAACGCAGCCTGCACGGGCTTCATCTACGGGCTGACCATCGCCGATTCCATGATGGCCGCAACCGCCCCCGGCGCGCCCGGGGCCGCCGCGCGCAACCCCATCCGCCGCGCGCTGGTGGTTGGGTCCGAGCGCCTGACGCGCATCGTCGACTGGAAGGACCGCAACACCTGCGTGCTGTTCGGCGACGGCGCCGGCGCAGCGGTCGTGGAATGGGACGAGACCAAGCCAGGCATCATGTCGTGGTTCATCAAGAACGACGATGACGAAACCAATGCGCTGACCTGCCCTTCCACCTACGACGCACCAACGCCGTTCACGGCCGAGGGCATCGATGTGGCGGCCTTCGACGAAGCCGACCTAGGCGACGCGGCCGTTGCCGCCGAGCTTGAGGAAACCGAGCGCATCGCCGCCGGAGCGCCCCGCCAGGCGCTGTACATGCACGGACAGAAGGTGTTCAAGTTCGCCACCAGCGCCATGCCGACGGCCATCGAGGAAGTGCTGCGCCGCGCGAACCTCACCATCGACGACGTGCAATTCATCGTGCCGCATCAGGCCAACGAGCGCATCATCCGCTACGCGGCCAAGCGCATGGGCCTGCCGCTCGAGCGCTTCCAGCTCTCCATCGCCAACCGCGGCAACTCGTCGAGCGCCTGCATTCCCATGACGCTTTCCGACGCCTACGAGAACGGCAGCATCCACCCTGGTGAAAAGGTGATTTTGGTCGGCTTCGGCGGCGGATTTACTTCCGGGGCTATTTTGTACGAAGCGTAAAAAGTCTGTCGCGCTTCGCGCTCTCTGGTACGGTGCGAGCTTTCGCTCGCACCCACGAAATCGGAGTCGATAGGGTAAATCTCACAGCAAGATTTCATGGGTCACAAACCGCTGGCGCACGACCACCAACTCAGTGGCGGATGGAATAAACCCCGCAGCCAAATTTCGTGGGATTGAGCGAAAGCTCAATCCGTAATTAGGAGCGCGAAGCGCGACACCGCTTTATGAGCGGAGCGGAGCCAAGGTCAGCCTAACCGCAAAACACAAAAGCGGCCCCGCTTCTCAGTTCGCTGGCTAAAGTGGGACAGGGAACCGTTCCCATCCCGCAACCTCATTCTACTTACGCATATGCCCCAAAGCGGCGCTGACTGCCTGGGCGCACACGACGGCTGCGACCAGCTTGCACAGGTCGATGATCACAAACGGCGCGACGCCGGCTGCGAATGCTTTTGCGGGCGACATGGCCGCCACGGCCATCAGCTGCGCCCAGCCGCACACGTACACCACAGCCAGAAACACCAGGCAGGTGACGAAATCGATGCCGAACGCCTTCGCGCGGCTCGCCTGGCCGTCGCGCACGAGCGCGGCCTTCAGGCCGAAACGCACCACCGCGGCCAAGCCCACGCCCAGCAGCATTCCCCACAGGAAGCCGCCAGTCGAACCTGCCAGCACGCCGATGCCGCCGCGCATGCTGCTGAACACCGGCACGCCCACGGCGCCGAGCGCCAGGTACGCCACTACGGCCGCCACGGCCTCCTTCGGCGAAAGCACCAGCAATGCGAACGCCACGGCGAAAATCTGCAGCGTGAACGGCACCGGGCCAAGCGGCACGGTGACCCACGCCGACACGGCCATGATGGCGGTGGTCAGCGCGATGAACGCGATCGAACGCGTGCGCGAGGATACGGATTGCTTCTTCTGAGCCTGTTCCATTTCGAAACCTTTCATAATTGGCTAACGCGTGACAATAAATAGCGCGGGCATTGTATCACCCCAGGTGCCACGCATTGTTACCAAAGTGAAAAATCACCCATCGGCTTCAAGTGAGGCGCATCGCATCGAAGCCCGACGGCCTCGCCACGCCCCGTCAGCACCGGGAATGAAATTCTGCACCTATGGCCACGACGCGAGCAAGCTCCCAATTAGGTTGCCCGCTTCGCGGCCAACGCGATTCGCAAGCACCCTGCGATATAGCTACCCCACTCCATCGCCAGCGCAGCGCAAAGCAGCCAAAAGGTCCGAGCGCCCTTAGAACTTCGCCTTGATGATGCCGGCTTCCAGCTTCTTCAGGCGGCGGAGTTCCACCATCACGAAGATGAACGTGACGAAGATGGAGCAGAAGTCGGCCACGGGCGCCGCGAAGTACAGCGCGTCGAGAGACGTGTACTGCGGCAGGATGGTCGGCAGCACGCCCGGCAGCAGCAAAAGCGCCGGGATAAGGAACAGAATCTGGCGCGTCAGAGCCAAGAACGCCGACTTCAGCGGCTGGCCGGTGGCCTGGAAGTAATTGGAACCGACGATCTGGAAACCGACAATGGGAATCATCAGCAGCTGCACCTTCAGCGCGAACACCGTGAAGTCGACCAGGTTGGCGTCGGTGATGCCGAAGAAGCCCACAATCTGCGTCGGGAAAATGTGCACGAGCGCCCACAGGGCCACCGCCATGCACGTGGCGCCCGCAACGCCCCAGGCCAGCGTCTTGCGAACGCGGGCATACAGGCGCGCGCCGTAGTTGAAGCCGAGCAGCGGCTGAATTGCGATGGACATGCCGATGAGCGGCAGCACCACGAAGGTGGCCACGCGCTGCACCACGCCGATGGAGGCGAGCGCGCCGTCGGCGCCGATGACGCTTTGCGCGCCGTACACGTTCAGCAGGTTGTTCAGCACGAAGTTCACCACCGAAGCGGCCGCCTGCACCAGGAAGCTAGCCAGGCCAAGGGTGAGGATCAAACGAACCGTCGGGCCATGCAGCGGCATCTTCGACAGATGCAAGCGCATGGGAACGCCCTTCGTCATGCAGAAGTACCACAGCACCGCCGCGCAGGAAAGGCCTTGGCCGCACAACGTGGCCAGGGCGCTGCCGACAACGCCCATGCCCATGACCAGCACGAACAGCGCGTTAAACACGGTGCAGCCAACGGCGCCGATGATCATGGTGCCAAGCGCGCGGTTCGGCGCGCCGGCCGTGCGGATGAAGTTGTTCACGCCCATGCCGATGCACTGGAAGATGAAGCCGAGCGAGATGATCTGGATGAACTGGCGGGAGTACTCCCACACCTCGGCGGTAGCGCCCGAGATGGAGAGCAAGCCGTCGATGCAGGCGGGGATCATCACGGCCACGGCCACGATAACGGACAGGATGATGGCGAGCGAAACCGTGTTGCCCAGGCTGCGCTCGGCCTCGTCGGGCTTGCCCTCGCCCATGCGCAGGGCCGCAAGCGCGTTGCCGCCGTTGCCGACCAGCATGGAAAGCGCCATGAACACCGTCATGATGGGCATGGCCACCGTGGCGCACGACAGGCCGATCTCGCCCATGGCCTGGCCCAGGAAGATTGAGTCGATAACGTTGTAGGCGCCGTTGACCAGCATGCCCAAAATGGCGGGCACGGCGAACTCCGTGATAAGGCGCGGAATGGATTCCGTGCCCATGCGGGTTACCTTTTCATGCTGTTTGTCCTGATCGGGGGCCTGTTCGGCAGGGGCGGAAGCCTGGGCCGGCGCCTGCTCGGGCGCGGTTGCGGGGGTGGAAGCCGGTTCGGTCGCCGTTGCTGCGGAGGCCTGCTCAGCCTGATTTTGCGCGTCAGAATGCGTTGTCATCTACGTGATGCCTTTCAGAAAGTATTTGATTCATCGTTTGTGTCAACGAATCATTGTACGCCGCAGCCCGCCAGTCGGCCACAGCTAGCCCACAGCGACGGCAGGGCTACATGATTCATGCATATAAAGAAGCGGGGGTGCCGGTGCTCTCGCAGAAGGCAGTGTCGGGCTTTCGGCTAGTTGCAGCTCCTCGCCGTCAGACAAAGCAGTGTCGCGCTTCGCGCTCTCTATTACGGGTTGAGCTTTCGCTCAACCCCACGAAATCTGGTTGTAGGGTTTACCGGTTCAGCCATAATTCGTAGGCACGAGCGAAAGCTCGTGCCGTATTAGAGAGAACCGAAGGCCCGAAACTGTTTTTATGCTCGGATGTGAGCTTCCCCTGAGCTGGCTAGGATCTCCTTGCCGTCAGGCGTACGCAACACCAGCCGGCCGTCAACCGCCACACGCTCTACCGTGCCGGATGCCAGCGGGTTGCCCTCGATGTCCTCCATGCGGACGAAACGCCCGGTCAGCGCGGCGCAGCCGTCGAATTCGGCCGCAAACGGCGCAAAGCCTTCCTCGCACCACTGCGGGTACAGCCCAGCCAGCTGCTCGCACAGCGCGTCGGACACGGCCGCAATGCGGGCCTCGACGCTTTCGCCAGAAAGCCCCAGCTCGTCAAGGAATACCGGAATGTTCTTCGCATTCGCCGGCGCCCCCTGTTTCGGCCGCGACACATTCACCCCGACGCCCACGCACACCGCCCCACGATGCAGTTCGAGTGAAATGCCACCGAGCTTCAAGAAAGGTTGAGCGGAAGTAGCCCCGCCGGGTGCCGTTGCGATGCCCGAAGAAGCAGCCTCATTAACTGCGGCGGAGGCGTCCGACAGCGTCGATCCGGCAGACGCGCAAGCAGCAGCCTTACCATCAACCGGCGCAACCACCAGGTCATTCGGCCACTTCACCTGTACGCGGTCAGCCAACTCGGGCACCAGCTGCACGACGGCGCGACGCGCCGCCACCCCCACCAGCAAGCTCAACGTGGGCATCTGCGCCATCGGAGCGTCGGGTCGCAGCAGGAACGATTGGTACAACCCGCCAAGCGGGCTTTCCCAAGCGCGACCCTGCCGCCCATACCCTGCCGTCTGCCGCAAAGCACGCACGGTCAAACCCTCAGGTTCGCCAGCCTCAATAGCCTGCTTGATCAGGTCATTCGTAGAACCGACCGACTCATAAGACTCAACCCGAAATTGCATATTCCCCCATCCACGGGCCTGCCAACCATTCATGGAAAACACCTACGCGGCGTGTTCTCACCCGAATAACGCATCCAATCAAGGCATATGCCCCATTCGCGGGACACGCCCCACAAATTTCGTGGGACCGAGCAAAAGCTCGGTCCATCACCAGAAAGCGCGAAGCGCGCCACTCATTTACCTCAGCTTAGCGGCCTTGCCATAGCGCTCGCCTTCCGGTGCGGCCTCCTCGGCCACGCGCACGTCATTCGCCAGCACGAAGTCGGGGCGCAGCTCAAGCAGCGGCTTCACCACGAAGTCGCGCTCCAGAATGCGCGGATGCGGCAGCGTCAGCACATCGCTTTCCACCACGTACAGCTGGTAATCAAGAATATCCAGGTCGCAGGTTCGCGGGCCGTTCTCTATCTCGCGCACGCGACCCAAGCTGTTCTCGATGGCATGCAGGTACCCCAAAAGCTCCTTCGGCGCGATGCCCGTACGCATCAGAATGACGGCGTTCACGAACGTGTCCTGGTCCTCGTAATACGCCGGCTCGCTTTCGTAGAAGCTGGAGATATCGACGATCTGCGAATCGGGCAGGCTGCACAGCTCCGTGATGGCCTGGTTCAGCATGGCGATTTTACCCTCGGTCTCCTCGCCCGGCTCGGCCACCAGCGGCACGTTGCAGCCAAGGCCCAGCAGTACGTAAGGATGCAGGTCGGAAAGCGCCTTCACCGTTTCGGGCACATTGTGCGCGCGCACCACCGACGCGCCCAGCTCGCACGCCATCAGCGCTTCGGTCGCGCTCACATGGTCGCGCTCGACGGGCTCGTCGATGCCGTAGGCGAAGCCCAGGTAGCTCTTGCGCGACACGGCCACCATCACCGGGTAGCCCAAGCGGCGGAATTCGTGGAAGTTGCGGACCAGCTCAAGGGTCTGCTGCGCCGTTTTGCCGAAGCCCGGACCCGGGTCGACGCAAATGCGCTCACGCGCCACGCCGGCAGCTTCAAGCATGGCCGCCTGGTCGCGCAGGTAATCGCGCACCTCGGCCACCACATCGCCGTAATGCGGGTCGTCCTGCATGGTGCCCGGCTCGCCCAGCATGTGCATAACAACCACGCCGCAATCGCTGGCGGCGGCAACCTTCACCATCTCGGGGTCGCGGAAGCCTGAAACGTCGTTGATGATGGCCGCACCCGCCTCTACGCAAGCCTTGGCCACGGCGGCATGACGCGTATCCACACTCACGCAAACACCCTGCTCGGCAAGGGCCTGCACCACGGGAAGCACGCGGTCCGTCTCTTCTTCGACGGAAACTTCGGCCGAACCCGGTCGCGTCGATTCGCCACCCACATCGATAATCTGCGCGCCGTCGTCGATCATTTGCTTGGCCCACGCAAGCGCCGCTTCGGGCGTGTTGTGAGTGCCGCCGTCGCTGAAACTGTCTGGGGTCACGTTCAAGATGCCCATAACCACCGGCCTGCGCGTATCGAATTCGAACGTCCCGCATTTCCAGAACATATTGCTTGCCTTTCTTTCAAAAGAAGGCGAGCCAGCGGGCTCGCCTTCTTGGTTGCTCGTATTGTTTGCGACGCGCCGGCCGACCGCACGGCAGCATCGCCGGCTACGCAGCCGAAGCGCCTACCCGCCCGTGCGGCCTACTTCGCCGCCGGAGGCGCGGGCGGAACGTCGTCGGGGCCGGGCGCCGGAGCCTGCGCCATGGGAGCCGCCTGGGCCTGCACCGGAGCCGCCGCTTGGGCATCCTGACCCCCAGCCGCGCCAGCGCCACCGTCGGCGTCGCCCTTCCAATTCGGGTCGGCCAGCTGCTCGTCGCGAGCGCGGGCCGCAGCCTCCTCGGCTTCCTTGGCAGCGATGATATCGCCTTCGCGCTTCAAGTAGTCATCCCACTTGTTGTCCAGCAGGGCCGCGCAGGCCTCGCCTTCCACGGTCTCACGCTCAAGTAGCACAGAAGCCATCAGGTCCATCTGCTCGCGATGCGTGCTCAGAATCTCGTAGGCGCGGTCGTGCGCCTCCTTCATGATGCGCGCAACCTCGTCGTCGATGCGCTTGGCGGTTTCCTCGGAGTAGTCCTGCGTGTTGCCCATGTCGCGACCCAAGAACACCTCGTGGTTAGGCTGGCCGAACACCTGCGTGCCCAGCTCAGAGGACATGCCGTACTGCGTGACCATCGCGCGGGCCATCTTCGTAGCGCGCTCCAGGTCGTTGCTGGCGCCGGTGGTCACATCATCGCAGAAGATTTCCTCAGCAACGCGGCCGCCCATGAACACGGCCAGCTCGTCGCGCATCTCGCCGATGGTGTTGAGCACCTTGTCTTCCTTGGGGATGGACAGGGTGTAGCCCAGCGCGCGGCCGCGGCTGATGATGCTGATCTTATGCACCGGATCGGCCTTCGGCAGCAGGTGGCCCACCAGCGCATGACCGCTCTCGTGGTAGGCGATGGTGTGCTTGGTCTGGTCATCCATCACGCGACCCTTGCGCTCCGGACCTGCGATAACGCGTTCCATCGACTCGCTGACCTCTTGCTGCGTGATAATCTTCTTGTTGCGACGCGCAGTCAGAAGCGCAGCCTCGTTCAGCAGGTTGGAAAGGTCGGCGCCGGTGAAGCCGGGCGTCAGCTTGGCCACGTTCGCCAGGTCGACGTCGCTGCCGAGCGGCTTGTTCTTCGCATGCACGTTCAGAATCTTCTCGCGACCCTTCACGTCGGGCGCGTCCACCACGATCTGGCGATCGAAGCGGCCGGGGCGCAGCAGGGCCGGGTCAAGCACGTCGGAGCGGTTGGTCGCGGCAATAAGCACCACGGAATCGTTCGCGTCGAAGCCGTCCATCTCAACCAGCAGCTGGTTCAGCGTCTGCTCGCGCTCGTCATGGCCGCCGCCCAAGCCGGTGCCGCGCTGGCGACCGACGGCGTCGATCTCGTCGATGAAGATGATGGAGGGGCTTGCTTCCTTGGCCTGCTTGAACAGGTCGCGAACGCGGCTAGCACCGACGCCCACGAACATTTCCACGAAGTCAGAGCCCGAAATGCTGAAGAACGGCACGCCGGCCTCGCCCGCAACGGCGCGAGCCAGCAGCGTTTTGCCGGTGCCCGGAGGGCCCACCAACAGGCAGCCGCGCGGAATCTTCGCGCCCATCGATTGATATTTCGCTGGGTTCGCTAAGAAGTCCTTGATCTCGCGCATCTCCTCGACGGCCTCGTCAACGCCGGCAACGTCATCGAAGTGCACGTCAGGACGTTCCTCAAGCGTCTGCTTTGCCTTGGCCTTGCCGAAGTTCATCTGCGAGTTGTTGGCCTTCTGCATCTGGTTGAACAGGAAGAACAGCATCGCACCGATAAGGATGATGGGCAGAAGCGTGGTCAGGATGTCGCCCCAGGGGCTCGGCGTGGTCACCTCGTACTTGATTTCGGGGTGCTGCGCCATCAGTTCGGAAAGCGAGCTTCCCGCCCAGGTGGTGGTGAAGTTGTGCTCGTTGCCGAGGGTTTGGCCCTCAAGGTCGGTGGTGCCCACACCACCGGGCGTTTTGCCGTCGGAATTCTTCTCGGTGGCCATGGCCGCGTTCAGCGAATCGAAGGCGCTGTTGAACGCATCGGCCGCGGTGGATCCCGCGGTGGCCGCCGGGTAGTACGAGCCGGTGATGGTGTACTCGCCGGCCGCGTAGGTGACCTTCGTCACGCGGCCCTGGTCAACGGCCTGCAAAAACTCGGACGCCGCCAGCTTGTCGGTGGTGGTTTGCGACGACGACGTGGCGGTCATGTACTGCTGGCCGACGAAGAACAGGACCAGCAGAAAAATGACCACGCCGACGATGGTCGTGCGCGGATTGGGCTGTTGAAGCTGCTTGTTGTCTTGGGGCATAAACCTTGCTTCCTAGTTGTAGAGCTCGGGCTTCAAAACGCCGATGTAGGGCAGGTTGCGGTAACGTTCCGCGTAGTCAAGCCCGTAGCCGACGATGAACTCGTCGGGGCATTCGAAACCGACGTAGGCGCAGTCGATTTTGGCCTGCGCGCGAGTTTGCTTGCGAAGAAGCGTGGCAACCGTCAGCGATTTGGGGTTGCGCGCTTGCAGGTTTTTCAGCAGGTAACGAAGGGTGAGGCCGGAATCCAGGATGTCCTCGGCGATGACCACGTGACGGCCCTCGATCTTCGACGACAGGTCCTTCAGAATGCGGACGACACCGGAGCTTTTTGCGCCGTTGCCGTAGGAAGACACGGCCATGTAATCCATTTCGCACGGGATGGTGATCTGCCTGGCCAGGTCAGCCATGAAAATGGCCGCCCCGCGCAGGACAGAGATCAAGACGATGCCGTCCTCGGCGTCCTTGAAGTCCTCACTTAAGCCCGCGCCGATTTCCGCGACGCGCGCAGCGATTTCGTCCTCGGTGAACAGAATACGCTCTACGTCTTGATGCATTGCCAGCCCTTCACTGCGTTTAGCCTGCATACGGGCGCGCCGAAGCGCGCTGTCAAACGCAGGTTAGTGTACCATCCGACCTTCATGGCCGGGCACAATACCCGCAACGCCACATAATTTAGTTTCCAATCGGTGAAGTTGGCGGGAGCCGCGCGCTGCGGCGGTCGGCGCGCGCTCGGGCGGGACGCAGGCAGCAGTAAGCGAAAACTGCCGCCGTCCGCCCTTCAACGTAGGTTACTCCCCAGACTGAACCAGGTCGGGGAACTCTTTCAGCAGGCGCTTCACGGGAAGGCCGATCACGGTGTCTATGTCGCCGGATATGTGCTTGATCATGCGCTTGCCCTCGCCCTGCGCGGCGTAGGCGCCCGCCTTGTCGAACGACTCGCCCAGCTTCAGGTATTCGGCCAGCTGTTCGTCGGTTTGCGGGTGGAAGGTGACGGCCGCCGTGTCCACGAAGGTGCGGAAGCCCAGCGATACGTCCTCGGCGTTCGGCGCGGCCACCAGCCATACCGAAACCGCCGTCATCACTTCATGCGTGCGACCCTGCAGCTGACGAAGCATATGCTTGGCGTCGGAGAGGTTCTTCGGCTTACCGAAAATCTGGTTGTCGCACACCACCATGGTGTCGGCGCCGATGATGGCGGCCATGCCGGTGTAGCCCTCGCCGAGCACCTCCTGCACCACGGCGCCGGCCTTGCGCTCGGCCAGCTTCTTTGCGGCCTCGGGCGGGTCGGCCAGCAGGTCGGGCTCCAACGTTTCGTCCACCTCGGAGGTTCGGACGGTGAAGGTAACGCCTTCGCGTTCGAGCAGGTCACGGCGTCGCGGGCTGCCGCTTGCGAGGATAACGTCGACGGTTGGGGCCGCTTCGGAGGCGGCGGCGTCGCCCTCGGGCGGGGTCGCCGGCTGCGCCGGCGAGTGCGAGCTTTCGCTCGCACCTACGGAATCTTCTCGTTCTGCACGGTTGCCATCGTTCAGTTCTGTGGGGTTGCCGTCATTCGGCTCGTTCTTCACTTCTTCGGTCACTTTTTTCTCCTTGCTCGGAAGGTGGCCATGGGTTCTATTCTTACGCCTTGCTTGTTTGCGCTTATGGCCAGGTTGCCTTGAATGTTGGTTACATAGCCGCCGATGGGGCGGGCGTCGGGTGTGCCGGCGCTTTGCCAGGCGGCTAGCACGGCATCAACCGAGGCCGCCTCAACGCGCGCGTCGGGGCCCAGCATAGCTTGCAGCAGCTGCACCACCGCGCGGCGCTCCAGCGGCACCGGGATCAGGCCGAACGCGGGTGAAACCACCGCACCCTCGGCGCAATCGGGTTCGCGGCCTGGCAGCGCGCACGTCCACTCAACATGCTGTTCCACCAGCTCGGAGGCCATGCTTTCAAGCATATCGTCCTCGTCGGCTATCAGGTTCATCGTGCGCGGCAGCACATCCAGCAACTGCGGGGCGCGCGCTTTCACCTGCGGCACCACCTCATGGCGCACGTAAGCGCGGAAGCGGTCGGTGTGCGCGTTGGTGGCGTCCTCGCGCCACAGGTTCCCCTGGCCGTCAACCACGCAAGGCAGCCCAGCATCCCGACGAAAGCGCAGATAATCGCGCAAATCTTTGCGGCCAACGTCAAGCAACGGACGCGTCACCGGGCCATTTTGGTACCTCATCGACCTAAAGCCGCCCGGGCCCGTGCCCACCATCGACCTCATGTAGAAATTCTCAACGCGATCGTCGGCGGTATGCGCGGTGAAAATACGCCCCTCGGCCACCGGCGCCCCCACATGCATGCACAGGCTGCGAAGCGCTTCATTGGCCGCAACGTAACGCTCGCGACGGGCCACGGCTTCAACGTTACCGCCTTCGGCCGCCGCCTGAGCCGCAACATCAATTCGGCAGTTGAACAGGGGAATCTCAAGCAGTTCGGCCAGCTTGGCCACGAATGCCTCGTCCACATCGGCGTCGCCCGGACGCAGGCAGTGGTTCACATGAAGCATGGCGAGCGGCCCCACAACGCCAACGTTTGACAGCTCGCGTACAACATAGGCAAGCGCCGTGGAATCGGACCCGCCCGACACCATCAGCAGCACGGGCGCGGAAGCGTCGGCAAGCCCACGCTGCTCAATAGCGCAGCGCGCGGTCTCGACCACGTCCTTTCGATTTTCCTTCGCCATATTCACCCCCGGCCGCATTCAGGCTCGTCGCCTTCATCTTCGCCTTCGCGCTCGGAATTGCGCGCCAGGGCGTTGGCGTACACGGAACCGGAAATGTTGTGCCAGACGCTGAACAGGGCACTCGGCAGCGCGGCCGCCGGCATGGCGGCGAAGTTCGCAAGCGCAACCGCGGTGGCCAGGCCGGAGTTCTTCATGCCGACCTCAAGCGATACCGAACGCCGCTGCTTCTTGCTTAGGCCCAGCACGCGCCCCACGCCGTAGCCGAACGCGTAACCCGCCACATTATGCAGCGCAACCACCGCAATCGCGATAGGTCCAGCCGCGATGATGCCCGTAGGATCAAGCGATATCACCGACATAATAACGATGCTGATGGCTACAACCGAAACCAACGGCAGCACGCGGCTGAGCTGCTTTGCCGCCTTCGGAAACGCTAAGTTGAACATTACTCCAAGCGCCATGGGTATGAACATGACCTGAATGATGGTCATGAATATCATCAAGTAATCGATGCTGACCGCCTCGTGCAAAAGCAGCATGATCAGCCCGGGCATCACCACCGGGGAGATGATGGTGGCGCACGCCGTCATGCCGACGGAAAGCGCGACGTCGCCCTTGGCCAGATACGCCATCACGTTCGACGCCATACCGCCCGGGCAGCAGCCGACCAGTATCACGCCCACCGCGAGGTCGTCGGGAAGCTGAAACAGTTTCACCAGGCCAAGTGCCAAAAGCGGCATGACGGTGTACTCGGCGCAAATGCCGGCGATAACAGCCTTCGGCCTTTCGAACACCACCTTGAAGTCGTCGAACTTCAGCGTGGTGACCATGCTGAACATCACAACGCCCAGCGGAATGCTCATCCACCGAGCCGGCAGCGACGACTGAATGGGATTGGGGAATACGAGCGCGAAGATGGCCACCACCACGGCGATGATGGGCATGTGCTTGCCGGCAAAGCCGCTGACTTTCTCAAGCGTTTCCACGTGGGCTGGGTCCCTCTACTTTCCTTCCCCATCTGCGAACACCTTGTCTATGACCTTGGCGATCTCTTCGATGCTGATGGGTTTGATGATATGGCCGTTCATGCCCGACTCGTAGGCCTTGCGCCTGTCTTCCTCGAACGCATTTGCGGTCATGGCCACGATGGGCACGTTCGCTTTCGCATTGTCGCGTAGCGTGCGAATCTCGCGCGTAGCAGTATAGCCGTCCATGCGCGGCATCTGAATGTCCATCAGCACCAGATCGTAGGTGCCGGCCGGAGCGTCGTTAACGGCCGCCACCGCATCGTCGCCGTCGCTCACGCTGTCAACGGTCATGCCGGTTTCCTGCAGAATCACCGTCGCAATCTCGCAGTTCAGGTCGTTGTCCTCAACCAGCAAGACGCGCTTGCCGCTGTAGTCGTAGGCCTGCCCCGCGTCTTCCGCAGCCGCTTCGGCACCCGCGCCCGCGACCGGCTGAGTCAGCACGGCGCGCAACTCGGACATGAATATGGGCTTGGAAACGAACGCCGTGACACCGGCATCGCGCGCCTCGGCCTCAAGGTCTTCCCAGTCGTAGGCCGTCAGCACGATGATGGGCACATCGTCGCTGATCACCTTGCGGATGCGGCGCACCGTTTCGATGCCGTTCATGTCGGGCATTAGGTAGTCGATGATGTACACCTTGTACTCGTCGCCCGACTCGGCGGCATCCTGCGCGTGCACGATGGCCTCCTTGCCCGACGACGTCCAATCGGGGCGCATCTGAATGTCGCGCAGCATCTTGCTGACGGACCGGCAGGTGTTCAGGTCGTCGTCGACCACCAGCGCGCGGGCGCCCAAAAGCTCGGGGATGGGCTCATGCTTCACCGGGTCGTCAGCCAAGCGCAGGTCAAGCGCGACCGTGAATAGCGAGCCTTTGCCCTCTTCGCTTTCCACGCGAATCTCGCCGCCCATCATGTCGACAATGTTCTTGGTGATGGCCATGCCCAGGCCCGTGCCCTGAATGCCGCTCACCGTGGAGGAATGCTCACGCGAGAACGTGTCGAAGATATGCTCCAGGAATTCGGGCGACATGCCGATGCCGTTGTCCTTCACCGAGAACTCGAAGGTGGTGTGGCCCTTCACTGAACAGGGCTTTTCCACCAGGCGAATGATGATGTCGCCGCCGGATTGCGTGAACTTGACCGCGTTGCCCACAATGTTGATGAGCACCTGGTTCAGGCGCAGCTTGTCGGCGACCACGTCTTCGTGCACCACATCCTGCGTGTCGATGAACAGATTCAGGTTCTTGGAATTCACCAGGCCCTGAATCATCGTGCGCAGGTCGTGCAGCAGGTCGGGAATATGCACCGCCTTTTCATCCAGCTTCACCGTGCCGCTCTCGATGCGGCTCATGTCCAGGATGTCGTTGATCAAGGAAAGCAAATGCGTGCTCGACGTGCTGATTTTGGCCAGGTAGTCCTGCACCTGCGCCGCGTCGTCTATATGCGTCTGCGCCAGCGCCGTGAAGCCGATGATGGCGTTCATGGGCGTGCGGATGTCATGCGACATATTGTTCAGGAAGGTCGACTTCGCCTTGTTGGCCTGCTGCGCTGCGGCCAAAGCCTGCGATAGCTGCTCCTGTTGCTCCAGGTCGCGCGTCTTTTCCTCGGTAATGTCTCGGGCCACGTACAGAATTTCTTTCACGGTGCCAATCTCATCGCGGCGCTTAGCGATGAAGCGTGCCTGTATCCACTGACCCGAGGGCGCCTTGTAGTCGGTCGATATCGTGTTGACCCACTGCAAGCGCACCGCAAGGGTGCCGAAGTCCAAGAACTCGTTCATCATCGCCTGATGATCCGGCACCACAAACGAAGCGATAATCGGCGCAATCACATCCTCGAAATTGCCGGTTTCGGGCGCAAGCTCCCTCATGGACGGGATGGTGGTCAGAATCTCATATTCGCGCGTATCAACGTCGGCCCTGAAGATGGTCGAGTAAATGGTCGAAAGCGAATCGACCACCTCGGAATGCTCGCGCACGTCGCGCAGATGCATCTCCATCAGCTCGCGTTCCTTCTTATCGCGCGCAGCCTGCTCCTCGACGATGGAATCGATCAGCTGGAAGCCCGCGACGATGTTCTCCGTGTCGCCGACGCGGCGGAAATCGTACTGGTAGTAATGCTCCACGCCGTCTTCGATGTTACGGTACGTGCCGACGCAATTCTCCTGCTCGGAGAAGATTTTTCGCAAGTTTTCGATGCTTAGGGTCCGCTTCACGCGCTCCTTGTCGTCAGGATGCACGGTTTCACGCACCCAGCGATCCACAACGGTGTCGAAGGGGAACGTCGTGTTCTCAACGTCCCTGACAGACTTCACGTTGTAGCTATCGGCGAGCCTAATCGCCCGCGCCGACCCATCGCGCAGGTTCGCGACGAACACATTTCGGAAGCTCAACGACAGCGCGCCGACGATGGCCGCCTGCTCCGCGAACGCCGCCTCGCGCTCCTTTTTCTCCCGCACATCGGCCGTAACGTTGCTTCCGCAGATGACGGCGCAGGTTCCCTCATCATTTGCCTTGATGAAGCGAAGCTTACAGTAGCGCACATCGCCGAAGGAATGGTCCTCGAATTCCAGCTCGAAAGCGTCTTCGGTCTTGAAGCGCTCCATAACGTTGTCGCGATCGGTGGCGGCCCGCATGCGCTCGCGATCTTTTTCGGCCACGTCATTCTCAACGTAGTCACCCATCGAAACCGAATAATGCTGCGTCACGCCATACTTGGGGCCGTAGTCGTCGTTCGTTTTGTACGTATGCATATAATCGGTGGTGAAGTCCACATAATACATCGTGACGAACTGGCTGCGCACCTTGTCGAGCACCAAGTACGATTCGTCCTGCTCATGCTCATGGAAGTTCGCCTCAAGCTTGACGCTCAAAATGGTCGAAACCACCGACTGCAGAAGGCTCATCTCGGTGTATTCGCGCGGGTTGTCCACGCCGATGGCGCCCGCGAACTCGCCGTCGATGACAAGCGGCGCCATGATCAGACTGCACACGTCCTGAGGTTCGAGCACCTTGTATACCGGGTCATCAGGATCAAGCTCGGCTTCAACGTCGTTGATGACGTATTCGCCCTCCCTCACCGACTCAAGGAAGTCGCCGACCTGCTCAAGGGGCAGGGCCTGAAGATTGTCGATCTGCGGCACCACGCCCGCCGCGCACCACTCGTGCGTGTTGATGGCGATGCCCTCTTCTTTGTCAATGCGGAACACATAGGCGCGATCAGCGCAGTAAAACTCGCCGATATCGGCAAGGATGTCGTCAACGCTGTACGCTTCGGACGCGTTCAGGAATTCGCGGATTTTGCTTTCCTGGTCGACGGGAACCTTGTGCTTGCCGATTTCGGCGCTGGCCGCCCTTGCGCTCGGTGCTGCCTGCGTGCCGGCACTGGCTTGCCGGTTCGGCGTTTGCGATTCATTCCCCATGATGCTTACCCCCGCAATGTTTCAGAAGCTATCGCTTGGGTGGCTGGGGTAGTTTGCGCACGGCTTGCCCCCCGGTTCGCCCGTTTTTACGTATAACCTCTTTATTTTAGAAGCTTGGCGCGATTGGCTCAACAATTAGTTTTTAGCCTGCGGGAAAAGTTGATGGGGCCGAAGCCGCGAGGGCGCCGGGGCTGGCGGGGCGGCCGAAGCTGGCGGGGCTGGCAAGGCGGCCGAAGCCACGAGGGCACCGTGGCTGACGGGGCAGCCAGAGCCGCGAAGGCGCCGGAGCTGGCGGGACGGCTGAGGCCGCGGGGTGCGCTGAAGCCGGCAACCCCGTCCAGCGCGCCCCGGCGCCCCGAAAGCCCCTATTCCTTCGTCGCGAAAATGCCGTCGAGCACCTTCGCAATCTCCTCGATGCTGATGGGTTTGGCGATGTGGCCGTTCATGCCCGCCTCGAACGACTTCTTCTTGTCTTCCTCGAAGGCGTTCGCCGTCATGGCGACAATGGGGATGTTCGCCTTCTTGTTGCTCTGGAGCGTGCGGATTTCCCTGGTTGCCATGTAGCCGTCCATCTTCGGCATCTGAATATCCATGAACACCAGGTCGTATTTGTCCTCGGGGGCCTTATGGATGATGTCGACGGCCTCCGTGCCATCCGCCGCGGTATCGGCCGTGATGCCCGCCTCTTCCAGAATGGCCGTCGCAATCTCACGGTTCAGCTCGTTATCCTCGACCAGCAGCACATGCCTGCCGCTGTAGTCGTAGTGCGCAACGGCGTCCTCAACGCAGGCCTCGCCCTCACTTGGTGCGGTCAGTACTTTCCGCAGCTCGGACATGAAAATCGGCTTGGCCACGAACGCAGTGACGCCCGCCTCGCGAGCCTCTTCCTCGAAGTCGGCCCAATCGTAGGCGGTCAGCACGATGATGGGCACCTCTTCGCTGATGACCCTGCGAATCTGGCGCACGGTTTCGATGCCGTTCATGTCGGGCATCAGGTAGTCGATGATGTAGGCCTTGTATTCTTCCTTGAACTTCGCGGCTTCCTTGGCGCGCACGATGGCTTCTCGGCCGGAAGTGGACCAATCGGGGCGCATGCCAATCTCGCGCAGCATGTTCCCCACGCTCTGGCAGGTGTTCACGTCATCGTCGACCACCAGGGCACGCGCACCCTGCAGCTCGGGAATCGGCTGGTAAACAGTCGCATTTTCCGCCAGCCTGAAATCCAAGGTCACCGTGAATTTCGAACCCTTGCCCACTTCGCTTTCCACGGAGATATCGCCGTTCATCATGTCCACGATGTTCTTCGTGATGGACATGCCCAGGCCCGTGCCCTGAATGCCGCTCGCGGTGGAGGTGCGCTCGCGCGAGAAGCTGTCGAACACATGCTCGACGAACTCGAGCGACATGCCGCGCCCGGTGTCCCTTACGCCAAACTCGTAGGTTGCGTAACCTTTCAGACTGCTCGGCGTCTCCTTCACGCGAATGATGATGTCGCCGCCGGCGCCCGTGTACTTGATGGCGTTGCTCACGATGTTCAGCAGCACCTGATTCAGGCGCAGCTTGTCGGTGATGACGTCCTCGTTGACGATGTCGAGCGCGTCGATGTACAAGTTCTGCTGCTTGGCGGCCACCTGGCCCTGGATCATCGTGCGAAGATCGTGCAGCACGTCGGGAATGTGCGTCACGTTTTCCTCAAGCTTCACCGTGCCGCTTTCGATGCGGCTCATATCCAGAATCTCGTTGATCAGGCTTAGCAGGTGCGTGCTCGACGTGTGGATTTTGGCCAGGTAGTCCTGCACCAGATCGGTGTCGTCAAGGTGCGCCTGCGCCAGCGCCGTGTAACCGATGATGGCGTTCATCGGCGTGCGGATGTCGTGGGACATGTTGCTGAGGAAAGTGGTTTTCGCGCGGGTCGCGTGGCGCGCCACGGTGAGCGCATCTTGCAGCGCAACCTCCTTCTCCTTTTCCCTCCGCATGGCCGAAAGGTGCTCATCAACGATGTTGTCGACGTTTTGGAAACCCAGGATGGCCTTCGTGCCCGCCTCGTCGACCTTGCTCAAGCTGTACTGGAAGTGATGCAGCTTGTCGTCCACAACGCTGCGGTAGTTACCAACCATCTCGTCTTTGGTTTGAAACACCTGCTTCACGTTCTCGGCCGTAATCACTTCGCGGAGCTTATCGCGGTCGTCGGGGTAGACGATGGTGTCGATCCAATGCGCAACAACGGCGTCGAAGGGGAATTCGTGATGGTCGGTCTTGCCCGGCACGTCAACGTAAGCGGCATCCAGCTTAAGGATACGCGCAGTCTTTTTGTCCAGGTCGGCAACGTAAACGTTCGCAAAGTTACGCGCAAGCGTATTGGAAACCATCAGCTGCTCTTCTAGCTGCTTTTGGTATTTCTCCTCAATCTCCCTTTGCTTCTTTTCCTGATCAAGGTGCTCCTGAATGATGCCCTCGATATTCTGGAATCCGGCGATGATATAGCCATCTATATCCGCTTTGCTTAAATTGAACTGGTAATTGCTTGTTACCCCATCAACCAACATGCGGTAATTGCCAACGCATTCCTCTTCCGTCGCGAAGACCTCGCGAAGGCGTTCTGGGCTTAAGCTCTCACGAACCATATCGCGATCGTCCGGATGCACCTGCGCCTCGATCCATTCATTCAACAGCATCACGTAAGGGAACGCCTGCCCACCAAACGACTCGACGTCTCCATACGAATGCTCGCCCTCGTACTTCAGGACCCTTGCCGTTTCGTTCTTGAGGTTCACCAAATACAGGTTCTTGAAGTTACGCGAGAGCATGCGGAAGACCGCGATCTGCTCCTCAAGCAGTTTGTTAGCGTCTTCGACGTTCTTTTCTTTGTCTATGCACTTCGAAACCGAGATGGCTTCCGCTTTCGAGTCCATGTATTTCAGGCAGATGACCCTGGTTTCCATCCAGTGGATTTCGCCGTCGTCGCCCCACTGCGGGTGCTTGAGTATTAGCTCCGTCTCGCCGGAGCGGAACGCCGCCCATGCATTTTGCCTGCCGAAAAGCGACTGGAACTTTTCCGCGTACGCCTCGTCCGGAATGGTCGATGCGCCCACCTCGATCAGCTCGTCCACCGTTCCGGACCACTTCGCGGTCTTGTTCAGGAACTGCTCGTACTCGAGCATGCGGTATTCGTTATTCAGATAATCCAGGTATATGACAAGCGGGAAATTATCTGCGACGTTAGCAAGCTGGTCGTCGGTCGTTTGCGGCTCTTCGGCCATGGCGTGAACCCCCCCCCGCAAAATCGTCGAGCGCCCTTATGCGCCCGCCGATTTCGTAAGCGGCGTTTGCGAATCTTTGCCATTATAGATGACGTGTTTACAGTGGTTCAAGCATCTAATTTTGAGACCAGCACCACCGTCTCGACGTGGTTGGTGTGCGGGAACATGTCCACGGGCTGCACCACGGTTGCGATGTAGCCGAATTTTCGGAGAAAGGCCAGGTCGCGCACTTGTGTTTCGGGGTTGCAGGAAATGTAGACGATGCGCTCGGGCGCCAGCTGCGCGGCCGCGGTGAGGAACTCCTCGGTGGAACCGGCGCGCGGCGGGTCCATCAGGAGGATCAGGGGCTCGTTGGGGGTTGCAGGGGTTGCCGCCGCCGCAGGGGTTTCCTCGGCCGAGGTTGCCGGCTTCGCCGGCATGTGCGAGCTTTCGCTCGCACCTACGAAATCTGTCCCGTGGCCTTCCGCCGGGGCACACACACCATCTTTCCCGTGGTCTTCCGCTGGCGCGCACACACCATCTGCCCCGTGGCCTTTCGCTAGCGCGCTCGCGGAATCGACCCCTGCTGCTGCCATGTCGGCCGCCAGGTTTCGGAGGAATTCGCTGGCGTCGGCTGTTATGAATTCGGCGTTTTCAACGCCGTTGTGGCGGGCGTTTTGGCGTGCGTCGCGAATGGCCGACGCCACCGAATCGACGCCGGTCACGCGGGCGGCGCCCATCGAAGCCGCAACCAAGCCGATGGTGCCCGTCCCGCAATAAGCGTCGACGGCATGCTCGGCGCCGGTAAAGCCCGCAAGGTCAACGGCCGTGCGGTACAGCACTTCGGTCTGCACGCTGTTCACCTGGTAAAACGACTGCGACGAAATGCGGAAGCTCAGCCCGCACAGCTTATCCAAGATAAACCCGGGGCCGTACAGCACCTGCTCCTGCTGGCCCAGCACCACATTCGTTTGCCGTTCGTTGATGTTCTGCACCACCGTGGTGATGAACGGGCAACGGCGCACCAGTTCGCGGCAAAACGCCTTCGCGCTGGGGAATTGGCGGCCGTTGGTCACGATGGTCACAAGCACTTCCCCACTGGTATGACCGACGCGCACCACGGCGTGGCGGATGAAGCCCGTGCCTCGGTCTTCGTCGTAAGGTTCGATGCCGAATTTCAGCATGATGCCGCGAATGGCACGGATAACCTGTTTGGCCTGGTCGTTTTCAATCAGACAGCAGCTCGTGTCGATGATACGGTGCGTGCCGGCGGCGTACATGCCGCAGAGGATTTCGCGCTGCTGGCCGCCTTTGCCGTTGCGGCCGCTCTCGCGGTTCGACCCGCGAGAGCGGCGCCCGTCGCTGCCATAACGGGCGCGGGCTCGGTTGGCGCTCGCTGTTTCTTCGCGACCCGCACGGTCACCCGCCCGACCGCGACCCGGCGCGAACGGCGACATCACCTTGTTGCGATATGCCCAGGGCTCTTCCATCCCGATGATCGGGCGCAGCGCTTCCGAATCCGCAACATCGGCGAATAAGTCGGCAATATACGAGTCTTTGATTGCCAGCTGATCTTCGTAAGGCATATCGACACGCTGGCAGGCGCCGCATTTGGCCGAAACAGGGCATTTGGAGTTTTGATCTGCGAAATCGCTGCGACTGCCGCTCTGCTTGTCGTACGCGGACGCACGCAAGGCTTCCTGCTTTTGACGCGAATCACGACGATCGCGCTGCTTGCCGACGGAACCGCGCTTGCCACGATCGGCCTGCCCGGTCGTGGCGCCGTGTTGGCCGCGGGCATCCTGGCCGCGCGAACCTGCGCCGCCACGCTTCCCTTGGGCGCCCTGGCCAGCCGCGCCGCCACGCTGCCCGCGAGCGCCAACGTTCCCGCGGCCGCCCTTCGCCGTAGGCTTCTTCCCCGCATTCCGCTTGCTCTGCTTTCCGGCCACAGCCGCCCCTTTTCGCCATCGAAGATAAAACAATGTACACTGTCATCAGTGTAAACAGGCGCGGGCTGCCGCGCAGGGCAGAAAAGGGAACTCGCATGAACTTCATCGTCCGCTGGCTCGTCACCGCAGTTGCCGTCGGGGTTGCCGTGTGGCTGGTGCCCGGCATCGCCATTCTGGGCAACGTCGAAAGCTGGTTCGCCATCATCATCGTGGCCTGCGCGCTTTCCGCCATCGACCTGACCGTCAAGCCCATCCTTCAATTCCTAAGCTTGCCGATAACCATTCTGACCCTAGGCATCTTCTACCTGGTGCTGAACACCATCATGCTGTACCTGGCGGCATGGATTGGCAACACGCTGTTCCACGTCGGCTTCACCATCGCCGGCTTCGGCAGCGCCTTCATAGCCGCCATCATCATCAGCATAGTCTCAGCAATAATGAACGCCATAGTCGGCAACGATTAGGGGCAGGGGCAAACGATTCGCAAGCCCGGAAGCATCACCAGCCGTAAGCGAACGCGCATCCGATTCAACTCCCGGAACGGTAATCAGGCTGTGCGCCATGCCGCTTCGCGCCGAATTCGACAGCCAACCGGCGCATGTGCACGTCGCGTGGAGTTGCGGATTTTTGAGCGGGAAGATTCCCTAGCGGCGTAGTATGAATCGCCGAAACAACGGAATCTGAACGCCTTCTAGCAAGGGGATGCACCACCAACTATGAAACCGAATACGGGCGCCCGCCGCGACGCCGAAGCGCAAGGCGCTGAAAATTCTGCGCCCTCTATCGGGGACCGCCTTAAAGCACGGGGTCGCGCCGTCATCGACGACATGAAGCAAATCCACACCGAGATGTTCAACGGTGCCGTCACGCCGCTTGAGCGCCTGCAGCGATCCGTCAAACACGGGCTGCTTCTGCTTGGGCAGTTATGCCTGATCATGGGCGTGTACGCCGCCGGTTGCGCTATCGCATCGGTACTGCCCATATCGCTTCCAGGCAATATTTTGGGCATGGTTCTGCTTCTGGTGCTGTTAGGCACGCACGTGCTGAAAACGAAGTACATCAGCGAGGCGTGCGACTACCTGATCGAGAACATGTCCATCTTCTTCATCCCCGCCGGCGTGGCCATCATGGGCTGCTTTTCCCTATTGGAAAGCTCGGCAGCAAAGTTCGCGTTCGTCTGCATCGCGACCACGGTCATCGTGTTCTTGGCGACCTCATACACGGTGCTATTCGTGTCGTGGGTGATGGCGAAAATGGGCTGCGGCTCGCCGGAAAGCGCGGCGGGCGCGGCTGGCACGGCGGGCGCGACAAATGCTGCAACCCCAACCGCCGCGAACGCACATGCCCGCGAAGGCGCGACCACACCAGCATCCTGCACGACGCCGTCCGACCCAAACGCAGCGCCCGCGTCAACGGCAAAGGAGGCATAAGCCATGCTCAACCTCGCCCTTACCCTCATCGTTGGCACGGTGGCCTCATTCATCGTGTTCAAACTGGCTGTGGCGCTTTATCGCAAAGTTCGCTCGCCTTTACTGAACCCGCTGCTGGTCACGGTTATTTTCATCATCATCTGCCTGTGCGTGTTCCAAATTCCGCTTGAATCGTACGAAACCAGCGTGCAGGCCATATCGTTTCTGCTCGGCCCGGCCACGGTGGCGCTCGCTTATTCGGTCTACCGTCAGCGACAGATTCTGAAGCAGCATTTCGTGCCTATCTTCTGCGGCTGTTTGGTTGGGTCGGTCGTTTCGATGATAAGCGCTTATTCGCTCTGCAAGCTATTGGGCCTCGGCGACGACATGGCGGTTTCGTTC